>NZ_CAAAFT010000490.1:4613-6339 GCF_900634765.1 Candidatus Protofrankia californiensis
GTACGGGACGGGACGGGACGGGACGGGACGGACCAGCAAAGGGCAGCACTGATGATCGGCCCCGCCCCAGAGTCGTGATCTTCTTCATGCGGTACCAGGCAGGCGGGGTCGATGAGAGGAGGATTCCGCGTGTCGACCGGCTCGGCGGAAGTTGTCGGACCCAACCTCTGAAATAGTGGACGGCGAAGCACATTCCTGTGATTCGCGGATCCCCGCCGGAGGAGGTTGATCATCGTAGTGAAAGCCGCTCATGTCCTGGCGCCCGAATCGCAGACCTTCCGCGTACCGCACCATCCCGCACAGACGCCGGCCTCGTCCGATCCCCCGGCATCCAGTCACCAACCGCCGGCATCCGGTCACCAGCCGTGGCCCGCGCGTGATCCCGACGCAGCTGACCCGGCAGCGGCACTCAGCGACCGCCAGCACCGGGTGCTGGAGTTCGAGCATCACTGGTGGCGATATGCGGGCGCCAAGGAGACCGCGATCCACACCGAGTTCGGTATCTCCGCGACCCGCTACTACCAGATCCTGAACGCCCTGATCGACTCCCCCGCCGCACTCGTCGCTGACCCCATGCTGGTCAGACGGCTGCGCAGGTTGCGGGCAACGCGACGGCGAGCACGTTCGGGCAACACCGACCGACTCGACCCAGCCGAGATCTGAGCACCCGCCATGACCGAGACCATCACCTCCCCAGCCCCCCCACCGCCGCCGCGGCTGCGTCGGGGTGACCGGCTGCATACCATCGCCGCCGGGACCGTAGCCGTGCTCGCCGTGCTCGGCTGCATCCTGATCGTCAACCTGGTCAACGACCCCTCGCCGGACACGACGCCCGCCGCCTCCACAGGTCCACCGGCCCAAGCCACGGCCACGGCCGCGCGGCCCGCCAGCGCATCCACGGCTGCGACGCCAGCGCCTGTCGCGCCGGCGACGAGCGCCCTTCCATTACCCAAGGAAACATCACAATCGCCGAAGGCAGCCGCCCCGGTTGCTCCGTCGACCACGCCGAAACACATCTTCGCCCCCGTAGTGATCCTGAACAACTCCAGGGAGACGGGGCTTGCGGAGATCGCCCGGGCACGGCTGGAAGCCGCCGGCTTCACGGTGACCCGGATCGGTAACTACAACTCGACGTACAACGTCGCGGTGCCGACCGTGTTCTACGAGCCGGAGCAGGAGGCCGCAGCCAAGACCATGCAGGAACTGATCCCGGATGTCAGAGCCGCGGCTCCCAAAACCGCGCACTTCATCTCGGACGACCCGCTCATCCTTGTCATCACCAAGGATTTCCAGACCGACCCGCCCGAGTGACGGACCTGAACCTATGACTTCCACACCCGGTACCAGCCCGCTCGCCGAGGCACCCCGGACGCTCGCCGGCGGCTCCGGGCTCGCCACGCTGCTCACCGACCCGCGGCATGCCCTGGTCTCGCTCGACTACGACGGCACCCTGTCGCCGATCGTCAACCGCCCCTCCGATGCCGTTCCCGCTCCCGGCGCCCTGAGTGCCCTGGCGCGGCTGGCCGAACGGGTCGGATCGGTCACCATCATCACCGGCCGCCCGGTCGAAGCCCTGCTCGCCCTCGCCCGGTTCACCGACGAGCCGGGGCTGCGCTCGATGGTCATCCTTGGCCAGTACGGGCTGCAACGCTGGGACGCGTCCACAGGGACGATCACCAGCCCCGAACCGCTGCCCGGGGTGGCCGCGGTCCGGGCAGCGCTACCC
>NZ_CAAAFT010000491.1:0-13776 GCF_900634765.1 Candidatus Protofrankia californiensis
CTCGTAAACCGTGCATTCACCCAGCGGCAGTGACCATACCGCCATTTTTGATCTTCGTGGACGCCGTGCCACGCGGCCTCGGTAACATTGTGGCCGCAGCCCTGCGGCCGGTCACACAACACGCACGATCGGCCGCGGTGCATCCATCGATCAACAGAAAGTCCGGACGGCGAGGAAGCCGTATCCCTCGCGACCCGCTCCTGCCGGGATTACTCGGGCTCGTCGGCACCTGTCTGGTCGTGGCCACGGCCGGACGGCTTGCGCTGCGCGAAGGGGTCGAGCCGCCGACCGGATGGCTGGGCCTGCTCGCCCCGGTGCACCTCGACCGGGCGTCGGCGCTGCCCGCCTTCATGCTCACCGGGGTCGCGCTAACCCTGGGCGCCTGGTTGTACCTGTGCCTGCTGGCGAGCCGAGGCGTGGTCTCACTCCGTGGCACAGTGATCATCCTAGCCGGGTGGTTCCTGCCCGCCGCCGCGGGGCCGCCGATCCTGAGCCTGGACGTCTACAGTTACGTCGCCCAGGGAGCGATGCTCAACGCGGACCTCAACCCCTACCGTAGCGGCCCGATCATCTTGGGTGACCATCCGAGCCTGCTGGCGAGCGACCCTGTCTGGCGGATGTCCAGAGCCCCGTACGGCCCGCTGGCTCTCGGTCTACTGAAGGCCGTCTACGCGCTGTCCGGCGACAGCGTGCTGGCCGCGGTTGTCATCCTGCGCATCGTGGCGTTCGCCGGTGTCGTCATCATCGTGGCGTGCGTGACGCGGGCAGCGGATCCGCCACGGCGACCGCTGGCCGTCGCCGTGGCCGCAAGCCCAATCATGATCATGCAGCTACTGGGGGCCGTCCACCTCGAAGCAATCATGGTTGCCCTGCTTTCCGCGGGACTGCTGGCCGCCAGGGCACGACGCCCGGCGCTGGCCCTGGTGCTGCTCACCTCGGCAGCCGCGGTGAAGTGGCCCGCGGCATTCGCGATCGTGGCGGTGATCGTGTGGCACGCCGTACAGCCCTCGCCCGCCCGGACTGACGAGTCCGGGTGGGCCCACCCGTCCCGACGGACCCGCCCTTTCCGATGGGCCCACCCGTCCCGGTGCAACGGCGTGCGGTCGGTGGCGCGGGATGCCGCTGTCGTGACCGTATCCGGGCTGTTCCTCGTACTGTTGGTTCCGGACGGGCTGGGCTGGTTACGTTCAGTGTCCACCCCGGCGGCAGGTCTCACCCTGTACGCACCGACAGTCGGCCTTGCCGACGCGCTCACCAGACTGGGCGACATCACCAACGCAAGGATCGAGTTCGCCGAAGCGCTGAGCGTGACTCGCACGGCCGGCATCGTGCTGACCGCGGCGGTGATGCTCCGACTGCTGGCGACCATACGCGGGCGGGACATCGCCGCCACCGTCGGCTGGGGGCTGCTGACGCTGTCGGTGCTCGGCCCTGTCCTGTATCCGTGGTACCTGACCTGGGGACTGCTGCCTTTGGCCATGGCCATGAACCGCCAACGTCTGCGCGTCGTCATCACCGTGTCCGCGATCGGCGCGTTTCTCGCGCTGCCCCACTGCGAGCTGCTCTTCGCCGACCTGCCCGGCGCCACCCCGTGGTTGCAACGCCAGGCACCGGCCATCGCGATCAGTACGCTCACCCTCGTATCGATCTTTACGGTCGCCCTCGTCCGCTGGCGCGACGACTGGTCCGGCGCGGCGACACTCGAACGCTGACACCCATAACCTGTGCTGGCACCTGACCCATGCTGGCACCGATGACCTGTTCGGCCGGTGTGACCCTGTTCAGCCGGTGTCGAAAGAGCCAGGGGCAGAAGTAGTGACCGGACAAACGGCGCGGACGACTTGTCCAGGGCCGCGGGAGCGCGCCGACAGGCGCCGCTGTTGGGCCGACATGCGCTGTCGAGCCAGCATGGCAGCCGCGGGGTCGCTCGGGGCCGTACTTCTCGTGCTGGTCGTCCTGCTTGCGCTCGGGACCAGGATCGACCTGGCGGTCTACCGGCTGGGTGGCAGTGCGTTCCTGCATGATCTGCCGCTGTACGACCAGGTGATGCCCGGGACGGGCCTGCCCTTCACCTATCCGCCGTTCGCCGCCGTCCTGTTCGGTCCGCTCGCCGTCCTGCCGAAAACCGCTGCGCAGGTCGTGTGGGGCGTGATCCTGCTGGCCTGCCTGGCCGAACTCACCCGCCAGGTGCTGACGGCGGCACGCCTGGACGGGCTCATGGCCCGGCCGCTGCCGCTCATGGCCATTGCCATGGGCGTTCTGCTCATGGAACCGGTCCGGAGCAATCTCGCATACGGTCAGATCAACATCCCGCTGACCTTGCTGATCGTACTCGACCTACGCCGCCGCATCGGGCTGTTGCCCCATGGTGGGCTGATCGGCATTGCCGGGGCGGTGAAACTCACCCCATTGATCTTCATCCCGTACCTGCTCTGCACGGGACGGCGACGCGACGCCGGCGTCGCCGCTGCCGCGTTCGCCGCATGCTCAACCGGAGCCGCACTCGTCGCGCCGTCGGATTCGACGCGCTTCTGGACGCGGCTCGCGCTCGACCCCACACATGTCGGCGGGATCCCGTACGCGGGCAACCAGTCGATCGCCGGTGTGCTGACCCGGCTCGCCGGGCATGCCGTGCACGACACGATCTGGTATCGCATGGTCGTGCTGAGCATCGCCATCGCCGGCCTCGGGGTCGCGGTGGCGGCCGGCCGCCGGAACGAACCGTTGCTGGGCTGGTCGGCCTGCGGCATCACCGGCCTGCTCGTGTCACCGATCTCCTGGACGCACCACTGGCTGTGGACGCTGCCGGCACTGGCCGCACTGGTGGGTCCACAACGGCCACGTGGGGGACGTCTCGCGGCGCTGGGCGGTTTCACGCTGCTCGTCCTCTCCCCGCTGTGGTGGTTACCGAACGAGGACGATCGCGAATACCAGTGGCACGGCTGGCAGCTCGTGATCGGAAACTCCTACGTGATCGCGGCCGTCGTCTTTCTCCTCATGGTCGGTGTCCACGTGCTCCATCCACGTGCTCCTGCCGGGCTGCACGGGAGTCAGACGGCAGCGGGCCGCACCGCGGGCAGGACCGAGCGCACCGCGCTCGCCCACCCGGCGCCGAGCGTGCCGTCCTCCACGACGACGTTGTCGTAACCGGGCAGCAGGTCGACCAGGTCCGTGTGCCGCAACGCGTTCGCGACAAGGTGCATGCGACCGACGTGCTCGGCCATGACAAGGTCACTGGCGGAATCCCCGATCGCGATCGCCTGATCCGGGCGGAGCCCCCGGCGGGCCAGGTCGAAGGCCACCGCGGCCCCCTTGCTGACACCGTCCGGCACCAGGTGATAGACGTGCGGAACATCATCCAGATCGGGCATGGTGGCCCGCGCGATGATGCCGTTGTCGCGCATGGTCAGCCAGCCGAAGCCTTCCGCGACGAGCCACGCGTCGACCTCGGCCACGTCGATGTTGCCCCGCAGCATGATGTCGACCTCACGGCCGCGGAGCCAGGAGCGGTGCGCCTCCAGGCGTCCCGGATGCCGCGCGAGCAACGCCGTGATCAGCTCGTCGGGTATCCGGTCGAACGTCGCGGGCATGGCTCCGCGCAAGATCTGGCTGCTGCGCCCGTGGTCCCAGCCGACGATGGCGCCGAGTTCGGCGATGAACCCGTCCGCACCGAAGATCGAGGCAGCCTCGGTGAGCTGGGGACGCGTCCGTCCGCTGACCAGGACCAGCGCGATGCCGGCCTGGTGCAGATCGATCAGGGCACGAGCCGGGTCCAATGTGGTGGAGTGATCTTCAGCTCGGAAGAAGCATCCGTACGGCCCCACCATGGTCCCATCGAGATCGGTATAGACGACCCGGACGCTCATCGGCGATGTCCTCCTGTTCGTACTGTTCGTGGCGGGTCGGGTGGTGCGGGTGTCCATGCTCCTGCCGCGTTCCGGCGTCGAGCCGTCACCGGTTGCAACTCACCTGCCCGGTGTGGACCACCTGGTGTGGCGGGACCGCGGTCAGGTGCTTTCCGTCGGGCCGCAGCGCAGATGGGCGTAGCGGGCGGCGTACTCCGGAATGGTGATCATCGGTGGGCGCTCCTGCACCTCCACCTGATGGGTATGCGGTTGCAACCCGCCGTCACTGCGGCCGAACTGGGTCAGCGTCCCACCGAGAGCGCCACCGTGGATGTCCAACCGTGCCCACGCCGCATGGATGATCTCCGCGGCCATCCGCCCGAGAGCCTCGTCGGACTGGTGGCGATGGACCTTGCGGCCGACCTCGACCTGCGCGAGAGCGTCCACCCCGGCGAGTGAGAACACGTCCACGACCTGGGCGAACTCGATACCGTAGCCGGAGACGAACGGGAGCTGCTCCAGCAGGGCCCGTCGGCCGGCGAACTCTCCGGCAAGCGGCTGCACCAGCCCGGCAAGCTGCGGCCAGTGCAGGTTGAGCAGGGGACGCGCGACGAGTTCGGTGACCCGTCCACCACCGCCGGGCAGCAGCCCCTTCGCCAGCGGCCGGTCATAGGACGCTTTGACGTAGGACACCGCGTCCTCGGTCAGCAGCGGCCCGAGCAACCCGGTGACCAGGCTCGCGTCGAAGTCCTCCAGGTCGGCGTCGACGAAGACCACGATGTCCCCGGACGTGGCGTACAAGGACTTCCACAGGGCCTCGCCCTTGCCGGCGACACGCCCGTAGCCGGTGAGGATCCGCTCCTCGGCGAACACCGCGGCACCCGCGGCGGCCGCCTCGGACGCGGTCGCGTCGACCGAGCCGGGGTCGATGACGACGATCTCGTCGACGAGGGGTACCGCGGCCACGAGATCACGGCGAACCGCCGCAACGATCTCACCGACGGTGGCCGCCTCGTTCAGCGCGGGCAGTACCACGCTGATCGGACCCACCTTACGGGCCAGCAGTTCCCCGGGCGAGAAGTCATGCCCGTAATACGTCCTATGCTTGAACCAACGGTGCACGTCAGGCCGCACACGACTACAGTACGGAAGGACAACCGCATACGGCTCATCCAGAGGGGCAGAGGGACCGGCCCAGTGAAGCCCCGGCAACCACCCGCATCAGTGCGCGGCAGGTGCTAATTCCGTCCTGAGATGCATCCGGCTCTCGGGAAAGATGAGGAGTTTCACAGATGACAGTCGCTCCCGAGCGCCTCGCAACGATCAACCCTGACGTCGTCAATCCCGCGGTATCCCTGTCGTGTCGTTACTGCGGTGCCACCTATGCGCTCTCGCCGACGCACGTCTGTATCGAGTGTTTCGCCCCGCTGGAGATTGCCTACGACGAGTCCGCGCTGCGCCGGGTTACCCGGGCATCCATCGAAGCCGGTCCCACCAATCTGTGGCGCTATGTCGGGCTGCTGCCCGCCGGCCACGACCCCGCACGCCGGGTGTCCCTCGGAGCGGGCTGGACGCCGTTGCGCCCGGCCGCCCGCCTCGCCGCCGAGCTCGGAATGCGGACGCTGTGGGTCAAGGACGACAGCGCGAACCCCACCCACTCGTTCAAGGACAGGGTCGTGTCGGTGGCGCTGTCGGCCGCGCGCGAACACGGCTACACCACGGTCGCCTGCGCGTCCACCGGCAACCTGGCCCAGTCGGTGGCGGCACACGCCGCCTCCGCCGGACTTCGCTCAGTGGTACTGATCCCGCACGATCTCGAGGACGGCAAGACCGTGTCGACCGCCGTCTACGGCGGCACGCTGGTCGCGATCGACGGCAACTACGACGACGTGAACCGCCTGTGCAGTGAGCTGTCCGGTGAGTACGAGTGGGCGTTCGTCAACGTCAACGTCCGGCCGTTCTACGCCGAGGGTTCCAAGACACTCGGCTACGAGGTCGCCGAGCAGCTCGGCTGGCGACTGCCGGAGCAGGTCGTGGTGCCGATCGCGTCCGGGTCGCTGCTGACCAAGATTGACAAGGCTTTCGGTGAACTCGGCCGTCTCGGCCTGGTGGAGCCGACCCCGTACCGGGTTTTCGGCGCGCAGGCGCAGGGCTGCAACCCGGTCGCAGCAGCCTTCGCCCGCGGGGTGGACACGGTCGCGCCGATGAAGCCGTCCACCATCGCCAAGTCGCTGTCAATCGGTAACCCCGCGGACGGCCCGTACGCCCTCGACGTGGCACGGCGGACCGGCGGTGCGATCACCGACGTCACCGATCCCGAGATCGTCGAGGGAATTCGCCTGCTGGCCCGGACCGAGGGCGTTTTCGGCGAGACCGCGGGCGGCGTCACCGTCGCCTGCCTGCGGCGGCTGCTGCGCGAGGGACTGCTCGACCCCGACGCCGAGACCGTCATCTTCAACACCGGGGACGGGCTGAAGACCCTCGACCCACTGGTGTCGACGGGCAAGCCAACCGCGACCATCCGCCCGTCACTGGCCGCCTTCGAAACCGCCGGCCTCGGCGACTGAACAACGCCTCACAACGACACCTCCGGCGGCGCGAAAACAATGATCGCGCCACCTTTGGCCGGGGCCCGACCGACATCCCGCCCGTTACTTGGCCACCGGTCGGGATATCAGTCGTCCGGGCCGCCCCCCATGGACGACCCGGACAACTCCTGTCACCTCAGACCTGGACAGACCTGCAACCCAGCTGGGGGTTGTTCCCGCCGCCGAAGTTGATCCCATATGCGCACACCGTGTGCGTGCCAGCGCCGACCGGCACAATGAAGTCGAACCCGTGGTTCACCCCGCGGTGAAAGGCGTTGTCCACGTCAGGACGCGACACGTCGGCCGTCGTCGCGTAGCCGGCGGTCCCGTCCACGTACACGTACACCTGGATCGGGGCATTCGTATCCGGGTCGATCGCCCAACCTCGTACCCGGATTCCGTTGTCCGCCGGCAGCGCCTCGTCAAACGCCCCGAACGGCTGCGCCGAAGCGACCTGCAGGTTCTTGAAATGAAGGTAGACAAATGACGACGCCGAAACGGTTCGCTCGCTGGAGGTCCCGTTACCGAACCGGTTATGCTCCTCGACGGTCTAGGGCAGCGACAAGCTGACCGAGATTAGCGATCAGCAAGCCGAGTTGCTCGGATGGCCGGCGACCCCCGTCACGACGGAAGAGAATCACCGAAGGCCGGTCCATACCGGATCGAGCGAGAATCCCGCCGAAATCCGTGTCTGCCGAGATGAGAACGCGGTCGTCGTCGCGGGCAAAGGCAAGTACCGTCTCGTCGTCTGCCGAGCCCAGGGCCAGGTCACGAACATGGACCACGTCGTTACCCACACCGCGCAGACCTTCGGCGAGGCGTTGGGACAGGTTGTTGTCGAGGAGGAACCTCACGCTCCGGCCAGCAAAGGGAGCTGCTGCTCACGTACGGCCTCGGCGGCGAACAACAAGGCTTCGCGCACGTCCTCGGCGGTGAGATCGGGAAGCTCGGAGGTGATTTCGCCGACGGCCATCCCATCGGCGATCGTACCGACGACGGTCGCTACCGGGATGGGCAAGCCGCGCAGGCACGACACACCGCCCATCTGGGCCGGGTTCACGGTGATCCGGGCGAAATGCACGGGCCACCCCCTCTTCCTGTTCAAGGATACCGGCGCCCGGTCGCCCACGACCAACATCATGACATGCCGGGACGACCACGCCCTCACCACCGCTCCAGGGCACGGCAAACCAGGGGTTCACCGGTGGTTCACGGGCCGGATGACAGCAGACGGCCCGACCTGCGGTGGGCCTCTCGGCCGTGCACCACGACGGGGGGCGAGCTTGCACTCACCCATCTCGAGTGCTAAACAGGAGCTGGCACTCACCTGCTGCGAGTGCCAGGGCTGAGCGACGAGGCTGCAAGGCCGTCCGTCGCGGGCGTCGTCTTGGCCAGGCCATTGAACAGCCATTCCCCTGGGAGGACCACGACACCATGCCGAAGATCATTGCCTTCGATGAGGAGGCACGGCGCGGCCTGGAGCGCGGCATGAACCAGCTGGCCGACGCCGTAAAGGTCACACTCGGCCCGAAGGGCCGCAACGTCGTTCTGGAGAAGAAGTGGGGCGTCCCCACGATCACCAACGACGGCGTGAGCATCGCCAAGGAGATCGAGCTCGAGGACCCGTACGAGAAGATCGGCGCGGAACTCGTCAAGGAAGTCGCGAAGAAGACGAACGACGTCGCGGGTGACGGCACCACCACCGCGACGATCCTCGCCCAAGCGCTGGTCCGCGAGGGTCTGCGCAACGTGGCGGCCGGCGCCAACCCGCTGGGCCTGAAGAAGGGCATCGAGATCGCGGTCGAGCGCGTCTCGGAGGAGCTCTCCAAGCAGGCCAAGGAGGTCGAGACCAAGGAGCAGATCGCCTCCACCGCGTCCATCTCCGCAGGCGACCCCGCGATCGGCGCGCTGATCGCCGAGGCGCTGGACAAGGTCGGCAAGGAGGGTGTCGTCACCGTCGAGGAGAGCAACACCTTCGGGCTCGAGCTTGAGCTCACCGAGGGTATGCGCTTCGACAAGGGCTACATCTCGCCGTACTTCGTCACCGACGCCGACCGTCAGGAAGCCGTCCTCGACGACCCGTACATCCTCATCGTCAACAGCAAGATCTCGGCGGTCAAGGACCTGCTCCCGCTCCTGGAGAAGGTCATGCAGGCCGGCAAGTCGCTGGCCATCATCGCCGAGGACGTCGAGGGCGAGGCCCTGGCCACCCTGGTCGTCAACAAGATCCGTGGCACCTTCAAGAGCGTCGCGGTGAAGGCCCCCGGCTTCGGTGACCGTCGCAAGGCCCTGCTCGGCGACATCGCCATCCTCACCGGTGGCCAGGTCATCTCCGAGGACGTCGGCCTCAAGCTGGAGAGCACCACGCTCGACCTGCTCGGCAAGGCCCGCAAGTTCGTCGTCACCAAGGACGAGACCACGATCGTCGAGGGTGCGGGTGACCCCGACCAGATCGCCGGTCGGGTCAGCCAGATCCGCTCCGAGATCGAGAAGTCGGACTCCGACTACGACCGCGAGAAGCTGCAGGAGCGGCTGGCCAAGCTCGCCGGTGGCGTCGCGGTCATCAAGGTCGGTGCCGCGACCGAGGTCGAGCTCAAGGAGAAGAAGCACCGCATCGAGGACGCCGTCTCGAACGCGAAAGCCGCGGTCGAGGAGGGCATCGTCGCCGGTGGTGGCGTCGCGCTGCTCCAGGCCTCGGTCACCGCCTTCGAGAAGCTCGACCTCGCCGGTGACGAGGCCACCGGGGCGAACATCGTCCGCCTCGCCCTCGAAGCGCCGATCAAGCAGATCGCCTACAACAGCGGTCTCGAAGGTGGCGTCGTGGTCGACAAGGTCCGCCACCTGCCCGCCGGCCACGGCCTGAACGCGGCCACCGGCGAGTACGTCGACCTGATCGCCACCGGCATCATCGACCCGGCCAAGGTCACCCGCTCGGCGCTGCAGAACGCCGCGTCGATCGCCGGCCTGTTCCTCACCACCGAGGCCGTCATCGCCGACAAGCCGGAGAAGAACCCGGCCCCGGCCGTGCCCGGCGGCGGCGGGGACATGGACTTCTGAGGTCCGCTTCTGAGGTTCACAACCAGAACGCAAGGCAAGAAGGGGGCGGTCCCGAATGTGGGACCGCCCCCTTTGTCATGAGCTGTCATGGGCATGATTTGTCGTGCATGCGATACCAGTGGTAGTCACAGCGGTTTACCGACCATGTCAGGCATACTCTCGTGAAGCGTCGATTCCGGTGGGGTTACCGCCACCACCGCGGGTCCACGGTGAGCCGTGAGCCGCACCATGACCGGGAGTGTGCACGAGATGACCCAGGCCACGCCGCCGGCCGGCTGGTACGCCGACCCGTCCGGCCAGCACGGCTTCCGTTACTGGGACGGCGCCGGCTGGACCGAACAGGTCCGTGACACCCAGTCGGGGTCACCGGATGGAGCAGCACCTGCGCAGGGCTGGGGAACTCCACAGGGCTACCAAAATGCATCGGTGCAGACCAACCACACGCCGGATCGCATCCAGCGCCAGGTTTCCGAACGCGCCGGCGTGCAGCCCGTTCACGGTGGCGGCGGGACGCTCTTCACCGAATCGGTCCTCGTGGTCAACCAGAAGACCAAACTCATCGAACTGACGAACGAATATGCTGTGTTCGACCAGTCCGGCAACCAGATCGGTTCGGTCGTCGAGGTCGGCCAGAGCGCCCTCAAGAAAGCGATACGGTTCGTCAGCTCGCTCGACCAGTTCTTCACCCACCGGCTCGAGGTGCGCGACAGCGCCGGGGTGGCCCATCTCGTCCTCACTCGACCGGCGAAAATCTTCAAATCACGTGTGATCATCACTCGGCCGGACGGATTCGAGATCGGCCGGATCGTCCAGCAGAACGTCTTCGGAAAGATCCGCTTCGCGTTGGAGGCCGATGGGGCATCCATCGGAATGATCAAGATGGAGAACTGGCGGGCGTGGAATTTCTCGATCGTCGACCACACCGGTAGCGAGATAGCCCGGGTGACGAAAACATGGGAGGGCCTGGCCCGCACCTTGTTCACCACCGCCGACAACTACGTGGTCCAGATCCACCGCCCGCTGACGGATCCGCTGCGCAGCCTGGTGGTCGCCTCCGCGCTCACCATAGACACCGCCCTCAAGCAGGACTCCCGTGGCCTCGGCTGACGCCTCGGCAACAGCTGCGACCGGCACGCCGGGGATCGGACCCGTGGCCGTGCGTGGCCGCGGTGAAGAACATCGCGGTGAAGAATATTTAGACAGTCTCCGGGCCACAAGGCACCATTACTGGCGTGCCCTCTCCCGGCTCCGCGGCACGGTCGCACCGTCCCACCCTGATGCTGCCCGCTCCGCCGCTCACCGTGACAGACCTCGACGAGCTCGCTCTCGACCCCCGCTTCGAGCTCATAGACGGAATGTTCGTGATCCGTCCATGGCCGACGCCGCTGGAAACCCGGGTGACCAAACGCCTGGTCCGGCTGCTCGTCGAGGCCACCCCGTCCGACATGCGCGTCCACACCCGTGATGTCAGCGTCCGGATCGAGCCCCGCAGCGAGGTCGTCCCCGACATCATCGTGGCCGCCGCCGGCGACGACGACCGTCCCCAGCGGATCACCAGCCTGCCACTGCTGATCGTCGAGGTCGCCGAAGTCGGCAACCGCCGCTATGACCGGACGCTCAAGTTCGACCTCTACCGCGACCACGGCGTGCCCAGCTGCTGGCTGGTCGATCCGGACGGCCCACGCATCGACGCCTACAGGCTCGTCGACGGCGCCTACGTACCGGCGGGATCCGCGACCGGGGACGAGGAGCTGACGGTGACCAGCCCGGTGGCCTGCACGATCGTCCCGGCCAGCCTCGTGGATCCTCCACGCCCAGGGTAGTTAATCGGATTCAATCCGTTCATGCTGACCTAAAAGTAACTGTTATGCCGAAAGTGGCGGTTATGTCAGGTTGGGTCCGGTTATGCGGGGTCGGGGATGTCGTCAGCGTCCACGATCGTGTAGACGTATCCCTGCTCGGTGAGGAAGCGCTGGCGGTGTGCGGCATACTCCTGGTCGATCGTGTCCCGGGAGACCACGGTGTAGAAATGCGCTCCCCGGCCGTCCGCCTTCGGACGCAGCACCCGCCCGAGTCGCTGCGCCTCCTCCTGGCGTGACCCGAACGTGCCGCTGACCTGGATGGCGACCCCCGCCTCCGGCAGGTCGATCGACACGTTCGCGACCTTGGAGACGACCAGGGTCCTGATCTGTCCGGTCCGGAACGCCTCGAACAGGCGCTCACGCTCCCGGTTGCGGGTCGACCCCTGGATGACCGGGGCGTCGAGCAGCTCGCCGAGCTGGTCGAGCTGGTCGAGGTAGGCGCCGATGACGAGCACCTGATCGTCGGCGTGCCGCTGCACGAGGCGGCGCACCACCGCCCGCTTGCTGTAGGCGGTGGCGCACATGCGGTACCGCTCCTCGGCCTCGGCAACCGCGTAGGCCATCCGTTCGTCCTCGGTGAGAGTCACCCGCACCTCGGTGCACTCGGCCGGCGCGATCCAGCCCTGAGCCTCGATCTCCCGCCAGGGAGCGTCATACCGCTTGGGGCCGATCAGCGAGAAGACGTCGCCCTCCCGGCCGTCCTCGCGCACCAGGGTCGCGGTCAGGCCGAGCCGGCGGCGGGACTGGATGTCGGCGGTCATCCGGAAGACCGGCGCCGGCAGCAGATGCACCTCGTCATAGACGATCAGACCCCAGTCGCGGGCGCCGAACAGCTCCAGGTGCAGGTACTCACCCTTGCGTCGGGCTGTCATCACCTGGTAGGTGGCGATGGTGACGGGCCGGATCTCCTTACGTTCACCCGAGTACTCACCGATCTCGTCCTCGGTGAGCGACGTGCGCTTGAGCAGCTCCGAACGCCACTGGCGGCCGGCAACGGTGTTGGTGACCAGGATCAGGGTCGTGGCGCGGGCGTGCGCCATGGCGGCAGCCCCGACAATGGTCTTGCCGGCGCCGCTGGGCAGCACCACGACGCCCGAGCCGCCCTCCCAGAAGCCCGCCACCGCGCCCTTCTGGTAGCTGCGCAGCTCCCAGCCGTCCTGGCGCAGTTCGATCGGGTGCGCCTCACCGTCGACGTAACCGGCGAGGTCCTCGGCCGGCCAGCCGATCTTGAGCAGCGCCTGTTTGAGTCGTCCCCGCTCGGACGGGTGCACCGCGACCGAGTCGTCGTCGATGCGCTGCCCGAGCAGCGGCGCGACCTTCTTCGACCGGACGACCTCGGTGAGCACCGCGCGGTCGACGGTCCGCAGCACCAGGCCGTGCACCGGATCGTTCTCCAGCCGCAGTCGGCCGTAGCGGTCCATGGTGTCGGCAATGTCGACGAGCAGCGCGTGGGGGACCGCGTAGCGGGAGAAGCGGACGAGCGCGTCGACGACCTGTTCGGCGTCGTGACCGGCGGCCCGGGCATTCCACAACGCCAACGGGGTGATCCGGTAGGTGTGTACATGCTCGGGTGAACGTTCCAGCTCCGCGAACGGCGCGATCACGGCTCGCGCGTCGCCGGCCAGCGGATGATCGACTTCCAGCAGCAGGGTCTTGTCCGACTGGACGATCAACGGACCGTCGGCCACTTCTCACCGCCCTTCCGAGGTTTCCGAGGCGTCCGAGGGCTTCCAGCACGAAATTTCATAAAGTCGCATCAACCGGAAATGGAGTGCGTCCGCCGATTCTCCCATGTTCGTCGACGGTCTCGACGCAGGCCCGACGACACCCACCGGAGCACCGTCCCGACGACCCGGTCACCAAGGAATCCGATCATCGGGAAATCCGATCATCAGGAAAAGGTGAACCCACCTGCTGTCAGGGCACGTCGGAAACATCCTCCGCGTCGATTGTCTCCAGGGATGCCTGGTCGGGCACTGACATCGACCCGTCGGCGCCGGCAGCGTCCACACCGGCAGGGTCCGCGCTCACCGGCCTGCCGCCGAAGTCGGCCCCGAGACCACCCCTGAAACCGCCCGCGCCACCCATCTCGTAGGGCCAGGCGTAACCGGCGAACTCACCACCCGGGAGCACGTCCTCCACGTCGAGGACGCCGGTCACGCGGTGTAATGCAAACCGCCGGGTCGCCGTGGCGCGCTGGTCCCAGGCCGTAACCCAGCCGCCTTCGACGGTCACCGGACGTATCACCCGGTCGCTGGGCGTCCCCTGCTGGTCGACATAGCCGAGCAGCACCCGGCGACCCGTGCGGGCCGCCCCCTGCAACGTCACCAGGATCAACGGCGCGGATCGCACCATCCCGTCGGCCACCGAACCGATCGCGGCCGCGGCCGCGGCCGCCCGTGCCGTACGGGAACCGTCGTCCCC
>NZ_CAAAFT010000491.1:13933-15265 GCF_900634765.1 Candidatus Protofrankia californiensis
GCACCATCCCGTCGGCCACCGAACCGATCGCGGCCGCGGCCGCGGCCGCCCGTGCCGTACGGGAACCGTCGTCCCCGCGGCGGATCATCCGCACCACACCACGCAGCTGCTCGTTACGGCTGCCCTGCACCTCCGCGGTGCTCGGTCGCGGACGGCCCGGCGTGCGGTATACCTCCGGCCGGCTGAGCACCACACGTCCATCCGGGCCCTCCCCCACCGGGGAGAAACCGGCCGTACGCAGCCCGTCGAGCAACTTGGGCATGGGCAGCGAGGAGACCACTACCGTTGGCGCAACCCGGCGCAGCCCCAGCGCCTGGGTTCGCCGGGACGCGACCACCTCGGACAGGACGACGGTATCGTCACAGCGCAGATACGACGCGGCCGGCCCCGCCCGCAGCCGTCCGTGGCGACGAGCGATGTCGTCCACCAGGTAGTCCAGCGTCTGCGGTACGCCCCCACGGGCCACCCGGGTGAGAAAGTCGCGGATGTCCTCGGCGGTCCGCCCGGCGTCCAGCACCCGCCGCAGGGACGTCTCGGAGAACCGGAAGACCGTTGCCGCACCCGAGGATTCGACATCGGCCATCTGCGCCAGCTCGGCGGCGATCTCCGGCACCAGGGGACCCGGTGCCACGGCGGTGAGGTCGGCCTGCACGAGCAGTTCGCTGACGGGCTCGGGCAGCATCGGGCCCAGTGCCGCCGCCAGCTCGGACCGGCTCACCCCGTCCGCGGCTTCGCCGTGGACCAGCGCCCACCCGGCGGCTGACAGCGTGCCACGGCCGGTGACGCCCAGCAGATCGGCCTCGGCGAAGATCCAGTCGACCATCCGGTCCAGCAACGACCCGCTCCGGCGCGGTACCCGCCAGGCAAGCAGCTCCCGCACCGATGCGGGTGTGGGTGCGAGCCCGCGTGGCGCGGCGGCAAAGGCGTCCAGCACAAGACGTCGCAGTTCCGGCGCGCTCTGCCGCCGCAGTTCCACGGAGAGCGCCGCGATCTGGCGGCCCTTGTCGTCCCGATCCCCCACCAGGCCGGGGACGTGCAGGGTGCGCAACCACGCCTCCACCAGTACGGCCCACCGCATGGCGGGGGTTTCCACGCACCACCGGTCGTAGGCCGTCGTGGGCATGATCTGCACATCCGTGCCGGCGGAATTGTCGACCAGCCCGGCCGCATAGACGATCTCGACGACCACCGCCGCCGCCGCTTCGGTGATGTCGAGCAGCTTCGCGGTGGCACGGAAGTCCCGGACACTCAGACCGCCGGTGCGCAACGCAGTGGGCGGGGCCGCACCCCATGCCTCGAGCAGAGCCGTCACCATCCGGATCAGCGTGCCGG
>NZ_CAAAFT010000491.1:15342-16324 GCF_900634765.1 Candidatus Protofrankia californiensis
GCACGGTGGTCAGCTCCTCAAGAAGAGCCGCCCGGGTGGCCGCACCCCGGTCACGCTGCAGGCCGACTCCGACAGCCGTGGCGAGGCGAGCCAGATGGGTGTGCCGATGACCGCTCAGGCATGCGTGCAACGGCCGACCGAGCCCGAGCGGACGCTCGCCCAGCAGGTCACGGGCCATGCCGACGAGCACAACGGCCGAGTCGTCCCCCCACACCAACCCACGTTCACGCAGTGTCGCCAGGGCTGGTAGCACGTCCACGTCCCCGCAGAACGTCGACAGCTGTGCCGCGCTCACCGACGACGGGAGCAGCGTCAACGCCTCACAGACCTCGAGGGTGAAGACGTCGAGCCGCTCGAGCGCGCGGGTGACGCTCACCCGGATCTCCAGACGGGCACCGAGGATGTCGAAGTCTGGCGGGGGCGGTGTGGCCAGATCCGGCCGCAGGGTGAGCAACCGGGTCACAGCGTTGTCCGGCAGGCTGCGCAACCACCCGGCCAGGGTGGTGGGAACGTCAGAGCCGTCCGCCGGTATGGACACCCTCACAACGGTATCCGGCCACGCGGAAGGGCCGACACTCCCTACCGTCCGTTATCGAGATCGAATTCGTCGCTCACCGACACCGGGACCCGGCCCACGCCGACCTGAGCCGTACCAACCTGGTCGAGTACCCAGCCACCGCCGACGTTCCAGCGCAGCACGGCAACGGCTGGATCGAGGTCGTGTTCACGCGGTCGGAGCGCGACGAACGCCCAGTCCGGCGAGCCGGTGGAGATCCTGATGGAGGTCACCTGAAGGCGCCCCTGCGGAACAGCGGCGACCAGGGGACTGGCGAAGATCGCCCGGGCGATGGCGTCGACCTCCTCCGCGGTCGGCTCCCGGCCGGGCTGGGCAGGAGCGGCGCCGGAATCCGCCCCGGCCGGGGTACCGGCCCGGATCCCCGCCGGGGTCGATGGCCCGGAACGGACGTCGTCCGCCCCGGCG
>NZ_CAAAFT010000491.1:16458-17733 GCF_900634765.1 Candidatus Protofrankia californiensis
CCGGGGTCGATGGCCCGGAACGGACGTCGTCCGCCCCGGCGGCGTCCCTAACACCACTGAGCACCGGACGGATGACGCGTGGACGATTGCCGCACGGACGCGTGGAATGTGGACGCACGCGAAGCCTCCTGCCGCGAGTGACAGGTTGTGACGTTACCCAGCCAACATCACGCGAAGTCGTACACGTTGTGACAGAGCGCGACAGACCTGTCGATGCAGATTCACATGTGGGAGCCCCCGAGCGCAAGAGCCAGGAATCAAATTCCTTTCACAAGGACAGGACGCAGAACCAGGCCTATCGTATAGGAACTATTTGGGACCTACGCACCACTTTGCCAACGCTTCTCCCAATCCCGGCAACTTTAAGCCCAAGGAAGCCCTACCGTCCAACACATTTATCAATCGACAAACAAGTCATCGGCCGACGGCTGCGGCGAGCGGAACCTCGATCAGCGGAACCTGGATCAACTTCGATCAACGAAACCTGTCGACGCCCTCGATGAAAAACGTCAGATTATGATCACGGGCCCAGTCGCCGACACGTGACTGCACGCTCGCCGAACTCGGCACCGCAACAGCCCGCCCGATGGAAAATCCGACGACCATAACGACGATCACCATCAGTAGGCTCAGGGCAGTCACGGCCGGACGCGCACGCGAGGTGCGTCGGCGAGCGGAAGCTGAGCCCGACCGGGCATCCTCACCGGAATCGGTGCTGCGGGCCGAACGGGAACCTCCCCCGTCGGACCCACCTTTACCGTCGGGAAGTGCGGAGAACCGATCGGTGGCATTGACGTCGTCCACGGCGGAGACAGCCTCGTCGGAGCCGGTCCACCCGGCCGATGACCCGACAGCAGCCCCGAGCGCGCCAGGAGCATGATCGCGTCGCCTTTGGCCCTCCGATACCCCGGTGACCCCGGCCTCCGGCAGCGCGAGAGGAACATGATCGCGCTGCCTTTGACCCTCTCGAGTCCGGTCGCCGGAAACCGGCCCACGCGCACCGCCTGCGCCCGCCGGCCCGGAAGCCGACCGCACCCGGGCATCGGGCTGCCCGTGCGGTGCGGGCCGGGACGACGCGAGTTGAGAGGCACCGGGTCCGGAGTCGGGGTGGGGGGCTGACGGTCGGGGCTGCGCGGCTGGAGGTGCTCCCGCAACGGTGGACGACCGGGGCGGTCCGGACAACCCGCCTGACTCCGGACCGACGTGGCCAGAGCGGTCTGCCGCTACCGGGCGCCGGAGCGCGGGCGCGGCGGGCGCGGCGGGCGCGGACTGCAC
>NZ_CAAAFT010000492.1:0-1266 GCF_900634765.1 Candidatus Protofrankia californiensis
CTCACTCGACGACTGGGTGCGGCGTCGGCACGGCGGTCGGCGCCGACACCGGGCACCAGTGACTGAAGCCGTGTCCGACCTGGCGACACGAGCAGGTACGGACGCGCTAGCCGACGCGGGGCTGCTGCCCACCCAAGTGGACCTGCTGGTGATGGGGACATTCACCGGTGACCAGCGTCTTCCACCCAGCGCCGCAACAGTTCAGACCAACCTGGGCATGAGCGGCAAGTTCCTCCAGATCGACACCGCATGCACCGGCTTCATCGACGCCCTCCTGGTGGCCAAGGCACTCGTGGAAACCGGCGTACACAAGCGCGCCCTCGTAGTTTGCGCTGACGTGCTGACCAGCGTTCTCGACCCTGCCGACTGGCTTTCACAGACGGTGTTTGGCGATGCGGCCGCAGCGGTCGTCCTCGACACGGTCACCGACGGATCCGGCTTCGGTCCCGTCCATTCCGGATCCGACAGCCACCTCGCCGAATACGTCCGCATCCACGACTCGGGAAGCCGCCGCCCCGCCGGGGATTCGTTCATGCGGATCAAGTTCGGCGACGTCCAGCGCTGGGGCGTACAGCGCATGGCCGACGCCGCACGGCGCGCGCTGGAAGAGCACGGGCTGAACCCCGCCGACGTCGACTGGCTCGTACCGCATCAGGCATCAGCCAGCATGATCAAACTCGCTGCAGCGGAGCTGGGCATCGACCCAAACCGCGTCGCGCTCACTTATCCGCGCTTCGGCAATACAGGAGGATCATCGATCCTCCTGGCGTGGAACACGCTGTACCGCGAAGGACTGCTGCGCGAGGGAGACGTGATCCTCCTGTGCGCCGTGGGCGCAGGCATGGCCTGGGGATCGGCGCTTTACCGGTGGGGCCGCCCGCGCCTGGCCTGATCGAGGACTCACGGGTGGAAAGAGCGAGCCGTCCGCTGATTCTCCGTCGGCGGACACGCCGGGGCAGCCGGTTGGCATGCCTGGCCTGCGCACGCCCACCCCGACGATGCGGACGAATCACAAGTCAAACTCTTCTACAGAAGGCGGATTATTGTCGAGACTGTGATGACCGATCAGGTTCCCGAGAAATCGAAACGGGACATCGCAACGAACATCCTCCTGCGCCGATTCGGTGAGCCGGAGGAGATCGCGTCAGCGGCTGTCTATCTCAGCCTTGACACAACCTATTGCACCGGTTCGGTGCTCACTGTGGATGGTGGTGGTCGCTATGACTCAGGTGAACGTCGGGATGGACCCCAGACTACGAGGAACTG
>NZ_CAAAFT010000492.1:1291-2799 GCF_900634765.1 Candidatus Protofrankia californiensis
CTATGACTCAGGTGAACGTCGGGATGGACCCCAGACAGCAGCCGGGGCGACGTGTTCTTTCCTGCTATCCGTTCATCCACGACGTGCGACCCCGTTTCGGTGACCTCGACAGCCTTTACGGCCACCTCAACAACGTCGCCATCGCCACCTTCTATGACGACGCTCGGGAGCTGCTGAACCGGACCATGTTCGGCTCCTCGACGCTGGTGACCTTGCACTTCTATTTCGTGGTCGTCCAGCTATCGATCCACTACCTGGCGGAGGTCGGCTATCCCGGCGAGTACCGCGTCGGTGTCGGAGTGAGTAGGATCGGCACCTCGTCGATGGTGCACAGTTTGGGATTGTTCCAGGGCAAGACCTGTGTGGGACTGTGTGACACCGTGATGGTGCACATGACCGGTAACGAGGTCACACCTCTGTCGGCGGAGCAACGGGCCATCCTGGAGACGATGTCGTTCCCAGCCGGGCAGCGCGCGGAAAAGTCCGGGTTCAGGACCAGGGCGGGGCTGCTTCCCGGAGATGGCGCTGACGGGAGACGTTCCGGTGCGTGAGTATGCCGGCCCGCGGCCGGTGCATGTCATGGGTAAGGGCATCGTCGGGCGCTTGCGTGTCGATCTCGGCTGGGGTTCCTCCGGAGCGCTGCGGACTCAACGGCAATGGGCGAGCCGAACGACGGCGTCGTGGCCTCGGCACCGTGCACCGCAGATCCGAACCGTTGCCCTCCGGTTGGCCTGCCTGCTCATCGACATTTTGGGAGAAACGAGTGAACGGGAAGTTCGCCGGCCAGTGCGCGGTGGTGACCGGCGCCAGCCGCGGGATCGGGCTCGGCATCGCCCGGCGTCTGGTGACCGACGGTGCCAGGGTCCGTGTCACCGCTCGCAGGCAAGAGGCACTGGACGAGGCCGTGGCCGCCCTCGGCGATCCCTGGAACGCGATCGCTGTCGCGGGCAAGGCCGACGATGTCGAGCACCAGGCTGAGACGATTGAGCGGACCGTCGACGCGTTCGGCCGGGTCGACATGCTGGTCAACAACGCGGGCATCAACCCGGTCTACGGTCCGATGATCAAGATGGACCTGGATGCGGCGCGCAAGATCTTCGAGGTCAATGCGCTCGCCGCGTTGTCCTGGACGCAGCAGGCGTACAAGGCGTGCATGGGAGACAACGGCGGCGCCGTGGTCAACGTGTCCTCCGTGGCCGGGTCAAGCCAGCGCTCGGCATCGATTTCTACGGCACGAACAAGGCCATGCTCACGCCTCATCTGATTAGACGAAACGCTGACCCGCGGCGACCGGCCGCATTGATCCAGCCGCCACCGACGATCTCGGGGACGGCCGAGGACGACCGGAGGACATTGTGTCCGTTCCTGGAACAGACGATTTCACCGACGGCGAGTATCCCGACGACCTTGTCACGCCGGTACCACGCGATCCCGGGAAGCCCCCCGACCGGGCCGACCCCGACGCATCCGAGGCACCAGTGGTGCGCCTGCTCGCCCCGGACGGCCGG
>NZ_CAAAFT010000492.1:3494-7311 GCF_900634765.1 Candidatus Protofrankia californiensis
ACCTATGATTCACTCCTCGCCGACCTCACCGGCGCCGACCTCACCGGCGCCGACCTGCTCGGCCTGCTGCGCGACATGGTGATCGCGCGGCGGATCGACGAGGAGGCGACGGCCCTGCAACGCCAGGGCGAGCTCGGTTTGTGGACGAGCCTGCGCGGCCAGGAGGCGGCGCAGGTGGGCTCCGCCCGGGCCCTACGCGCCGACGACATGGTCTTCCCGTCCTATCGGGAACATGGCGCGGCGTGGTGCCGCGGGGTCGATCTGGTGGACGTCCTCGGCCTGTTCCGCGGGGTCTCCCACAGCGGGTGGGACGCGGCCGAGCACGGTTTCCAGGCCTACGCGCTGGTCGTGGGCTCCCAGGTGCTGCATGCGACGGGCTATGCCATGGGCGTCGGCCGGGAATACGCCGTGCGCGGCGGTGCGGCGGCGGGCGGTGGCGGCGGCGAGCACGGCGACCCACCGGCGACCGTGGTGTATTTCGGCGACGGGGCGTCCAGCCAGGGAGACGTCAACGAGGCGTTCAACTGGGCCGGCGTGCTCGCGGCACCGGTGGTGTTCTTCTGCCAGAACAACCACTGGGCGATCTCCGCGCCGATCCGGCGGCAGACCCGCGTACCGATCTACCGCAGAGCGCACGCGTTCGGACTCCGCGGCGTGCGGGTGGACGGCAACGACGTGCTGGCCACCCTGGCGGTGACCCGACAGGCGTTGCAGGCGGCCCGGAAGGGACATCCGACGCTGATCGAAGCAGTGACCTACCGTATGGGCGCACACACGACGGCCGATGATCCGTCCCGCTACCGCGACCCCGACGAGGTCGCCCGCTGGAGCCGACGCGACCCGATCCAGCGGATGGCGGCCCACCTGCGCCACCGGGGCCTGTTCGACGACCGCGCAGCCGCCGACCTGGACGCCGAGGCCGACGCGCTCGCGGCTGCCCTGCGGCGACGCTGCCTGGACCTGCCCGATCCGTCGCCCATCACGTTGTTCGACCATGTCTACGTCGATGACACCGACGTGCTCGCGGCCGCCCGCGCCGCGGTGGCGGACGTGTGGTCCAGGCCGACAGCACCAGCACCCGGCAACCGGCCGGTCCCGCCCTCTCCCCCTGAGGGTTCGGTACACACGACCACGGATTCGGGCAGTGGACGGACGGTCCGGTGACCGTCACGTCGGCGCATCCGCCGGTGCACTCCGCGCGAAAGGCGATCTGACCGTGCCCTCGACACTGACACTGGCAAAGGCCCTCAACGCCGGGTTGCGGGCCGCCATGGAATCCGACCCGAAGGTCGTGCTCATGGGAGAGGACGTCGGCAGGCTCGGCGGCGTCTTCCGGATCACCGACGGGCTACTGGCCGAGTTCGGCGAGGAACGGGTGATCGACACTCCGCTCGCCGAGTCGGCCATCGTCGGCACCGCCATCGGTCTGGCCATGCGTGGCTTCCGGCCGGTGTGTGAGATCCAGTTCGACGGGTTCGTCTACCCGGCCTTCGACCAGATCGTCACCCAGCTGGCGAAGATGCACTACCGGACGCGGGGACGGGTCCGGCTGCCGGTGACGATCCGGATCCCGTTCGGCGGGGGCATCGGTGCCGTCGAACACCACAGCGAGTCCCCGGAGGCGTACTTCTGCCACACGGCCGGGCTCAAGGTGGTCGCGTGCTCCAACCCGACCGACGCCCACACGATGATCCGGCAGGCGGTCGCCGCCGACGATCCGGTGATCTTCTTCGAGCCGAAGCGGCGCTACTGGGACAAGGGGGACGTCGACGTCCGGGCTCCCCTGTCCGAGGCGCTGCCGCTGCACGTAAGCAGAGTGGTGCGGGCCGGACAGGACGCGACCCTCGTCGCCTACGGCCCCATGGTGCGGACCTGCCTGGACGCGGCCGACGTGATGGCCGGTAAAGGCCGCGAGCTTGAAATGATCGACCTGCGCACGCTGTCCCCGCTGGACCTCGCGCCGGTGCTCGCCTCCGTGCGCCGGACCGGCCGCTTGGTGGTGGTCCACGAGGCGCCGTCGAACGTGTCGCTGTCCGCGGAGATCGCCGCCCAGGTCACCGAGGCCGCGTTCTACTCCCTGGAGGCGCCGGTGCTGCGTGTCACCGGCTACGACACCCCTTACCCCCCGTCCCGCCTGGAGGAGCACTACCTGCCCGATGTGGGCCGGGTCCTGGACGCCGTCGACCGCTCCTTCCGGTACTGAGGCATTCGATGATCGACGTCACCGGGTGCCGACTTGGAGGTTTGTCCCGTGCCCGCTGAGCAGTTCCGCCTCCCCGACCTGGGTGAGGGCCTCCCCGATGCCGAGATTGTCCGGTGGCTGGTGGATGTGGGGGAACGTGTCGCGGTCAACCAGCCGATCGTCGAGGTGGAAACCGTCAAGGCGCGGGTCGAGCTGCTGTCACCGTTCGCGGGTGTGCTCACCGTCCGTCATGCCGAGCCCGGGGAAACCGTTGTGGTGGGACGACCGCTGATGACCATTGACACCGGCGAACCCGGACCCGCCCCCGCGGGCAACCTCGACCTCGACGGTCACCCCGAGGAGCGGCCGCCGATGCTGGTCGGTTACGGCCCCCGAGGCGGCCCGGGAACGCCCGGGGCGGGACCGGCCGCCGCGGCAGCGCCGCCAGCCGGAGACGGGCCAGCAGGCGGGGCGCGGCACGCGCCACCCGGGCGCCGGTCCCGGCCGGTCGTGGTGCGCGCGAAACCGCCGGTGCGTAAGCTCGCCCGCGACCGCGGCGTCGACCTGCGGACGGTCGTCGGCACGGGCCCGCACGGAACGATCAGCCGAGCCGATGTCGAGGCCGCCCGGGCTTCGGGCGGACCCGGGGAGGTCGGCGCCCGCGTCCGGCGGATCGCCGTCACCGGTGTGCGACGTTCCACCGCCAGCGCGATGGTGGCAAGCGCGGCCGGCGCACCTCAGGTCACCGAGTTCCTCAGCGTCGATGTGACCGAGACGATGGCGGCCCGGGACCGGATCGCCGCCCTCCCCGAGTTCGCGGGGATCAAGGTGACCCCGCTGCTGCTCGTCGCGAAAGCCCTGCTGGCTGCGGTCCGCCGCCGTCCGATGATCAATTCGCGCTGGGAGGAGGGGTCCGGCGACAGCCCGGCGCAGATCGTCGTCCACGAGTACGTGAATCTCGGGATCGCTGTGGCCTCGCCCCGCGGCCTGCTGGTACCGAACATCCCGGACGCGGACCGGCTTGATCTCGTCACGCTCGCACGCAGCCTGCACGAGCTCACCATGACCGCCCGCGCGGGGAAAACCGCTCCCGCGGCCCTGCGCAATGGGACGATCACGATTACAAATATCGGGGTGTTCGGCGTCGATAGCGGCACGCCGATCCTCAACCCGCCGGAAGCCGCGATCCTCGCCCTCGGTTCCATCCGTCCCATGCCCTGGGTACGGGGCGGCGAGCTGGCCGTCCGCACGGTGGCTCAGCTCGCTTTGACCTTCGATCACCGGATCGTCGACGGTGAACTCGGCTCGCAGGTACTGGCCGACGTCGGTCGGATGCTCACCGATCCGACCCTGATCCTCGCCTGGGCCTGATCGGTGGCCGGTTGCTCTAGGTCACCAATACCCGGGTGTGGGCAGACACCGAAGAGCAACCGGGCACCGGACACAACAGACCAAGCCGGTACCCCGACCCGGGCGCAGCTCACCGGCAACCGTTCGCGCCGGGTGCCCGCCCCGTTGGTCCCATGGCTTTCCGGTCATCCGGTCCGGGCTTCTTGAGCTATTCATACCAGAATCCCGGACTGGCAGAAAAGCAATAACAAACACCGGTGGATTTTCAGTTCACCGCGGAACGTT
>NZ_CAAAFT010000493.1:0-3057 GCF_900634765.1 Candidatus Protofrankia californiensis
CTGCCGCTACCGGGCGGGCGCGCGGGCGCGGCGGGCGCGGCGGGCGCGGACTGCACACTGTCACGTCCACGTTCCGGGAACGGGTCGAATCCCTGCGTGGGCTCTCCGGTGTAGAACGGCGATCCCGGGGCCGGCCCGGGGTCCGTCCCGGGGCCGGCGCCTGCCGCACGCCCCCGAGCAGCCGGGTCCGCACCACGACCATGCGCGGCCGGGTTCACACCGCGGCTGTGCGCGGTCGACCCCGAGGCCCGGTCGGGAAAACCCCGCTCAGGAGAACGCTGCACAACGGTGGTCGCGTCAAGCGGATCAAGACCACCGAACCCGCGGGCCCCCTGCGGATCTGGGCGGCTGCCGGGACGGGCCTGCGTATGGAGGGGATCGACGGCAGCCGACCCCGGCCCACGATGCGTCGGTGCAAGTGGGCTGGAACCACGCGCCACCGGATGTCCGCCGGCGGCTGGCGCAGGACCGAAACCAGCAGCTTCCCCCGGCGCGTTGCCGACTGGACCGGCCTGCTTCCCCGGCCCGGCCCGCCCCGCGGGGGACGGCCCCGGCCCATGGCTGCCGGGCGCGTGACCGCTGAGTCCGTTAGTGCCGGCAGATGAGCCGTTCCTGGAGGAGCTGCCCGACAGGGTGGCGAAAGCAACTAATCCATTACCTGCGGTAAGCGTCCGTGCCCGACCGAACGTGAGTCGCTCGTCTCCACGGTCCGCCTGACCCGGCCCTACCACACCCGGCCGGGACGGCGGCGAACCGGGCACCGGCCGCTGTGGCGCATCCGCCCCGCGCCGGGGCGAACCCGCCGCCGCGTGCGGCGGCCACGTCTCCTCGTCGTCACCGTCCGCCACCCCACGCGGCTCCCCCCGCGGGTCGCTTCGAGGATCACCTCGTCGGCCGCCCCGGGGGTCGGAGTCTCCTCGGACCACGCGGGCATCCTCCGGTCAGGTTCGCACGGCGGCGGTTGTGCCGATGTCGTCGGAACAGCGATATTAAGCGTATCCGCCATAGGTTTCCGCGGCACAACCCACCCGGATCCTCACGGTCATATCCTGACACTACGTAATCAACCTATAGCCGGATCATCCGGATCATCCGGGTCCTCATCACTAACACAGGAACCTGGGGATCTGGGCCTCCTGGAACCCGCCGGACCGGCTTCGCAATACGGCGACCCACGCATCGCCTCACGCACCGGACCACAGCGCACCGGACCACAGCGCATGGGACAGTCAGAGCTTCGGACGATGACGCTCGAGGATAGCTGTGAGGTCCAGCCCCGCCGGAAGGGTTCCGAACGCGTATCCTCCACCGCCTTCCAGGCGCGAGGCACAGAACGCGTCCGCCACCGCCGGAGTGCTGTAGCGGACCAGCAACGCGGCCTGCAGCACGAGCGCCATCCGCTCGACGAGCCGGCGGGCACCGTATTCGTCGACCGCCGCGAGCTCACGGCGCAGGCTGCGGGCAGCCTCGTCCAGCCGGCGGTCGCTGCCCGCGACAGCGTCGATCTCGTCGTCGAACGCCTCGACACACCCGGGCTCACGACCCATCGCCCGCAGGACGTCCAGAGCGTTGATGTTTCCCGTGCCCTCCCAGATCGAGTTGAGCGGAGCCTCCCGATAAGCGCGGGGCATTCCCGACTCCTCGACGTAGCCGTTTCCACCCAGGCACTCCAGGGCCTCGGCCAGGTGCGAGGGGCCGCGCTTGCACACGTGGAACTTCGCCACGGCAGTACCGAAACGCCTGATCGCCCGCTCCGAGTCGGCCGGGGCAGCGCCACCGGTGGATGCACTGCCGGTGGATGCGCCCCCGGCGGGGCGCGCCGGCCTGGAGTCGAGGGTCGCCGCCAGCCGTATTCCGAGCACCAGGGCGGCCTCGGCCTCCACCGCCAGGTCCGCCAGCACGTTGCGGGCCAGCGGAGCGTCGAGGACATACCGGCCGAAGGCGCGCCGGTGGGCGGCGTGGTGCAGCGCCTGGGCCACGCCGAAGCGCATCAGCGCGGCCGTCCCCAGCACGCAGTCGAGCCGGGTCAGCGCGACCATCTCCACGATCGTGGCAACCCCGCGTCCCTCCTCGCCGAGCAGCCAGCCGGTCGTGCCGGCGAACTCGACCTCCGACGACGCGTTCGACCGGTTGCCCAGCTTGTCCTTGAGCCGCTGCAGCCTGAAGACGTTGCGGGTCCCGTCGGGCAGCACCCTGGGAACGACGAAACACGACAACCCGCCAGGAGCCTGCGCCAGCACGCAGAACACGTCGTTCATGGGCGCCGAACAGAACCACTTGTGCCCGGTGATGGCATACGTACCGTCGTCGCCGCTCCGGCGGACGGCGCGGGTCAGGTTCGCGCGGACGTCGGACCCGCCCTGCTTCTCCGTCATCGCCATACCGGCGAGCACACCGGCCTTGGCCGCGGACGGGCGCAGCCCCGGATCGTAGTGCGGGGCGGTCAGCAGCGGCTCCCACCGCGCGGCGAGATCCGGGTCAACCCGCAACGCGGGAACGGCCGCGTAGGTCATCGAGATCGGGCAGGTGTGCCCGGCGTCCACCTGGGACCAGATCATCATGGCGGCGGCGCGGGCCACGTGTGCTCCGGGTATCGGGTTACGCCACGGACCGCCAGCGATACCGCTGCGTACCGCGACCGTCATCAACTCGTGGTAGGCGGGATGGAACCGGACCTCGTCCACTCGGTAGCCGTAACGGTCATGGGTGTGCAGCTCGGGCGGGTAGAGGTTGGCCGCCTCACCCCATTCCCGGGCCCGGGCCGAGCCGGCGAGGCGTCCCAGGGCCGACAGCTCGTCCACAGCCCACCCCGCACCGTGGCGGTGCACCGCCTCGACGAGAGCCGTGTCCGTGGTGAAGGCGTCGTAGCCGACGAGCGGCGGAACCTGGTTGACGACCTCGTGAGTGGACAGGACGTCACGGCTGGTCGGTACCGCGTGATTCGCTGGTACTCCGTAAGCCGCCGGTACGTGGATATCCGACATCCCAACCTCCCCGGCCGAACGCCCGGTGCCTCCTGCGGCACCGGTGCCGCAGTTGCAGCATCGTCGTATCGGT
>NZ_CAAAFT010000493.1:3082-5454 GCF_900634765.1 Candidatus Protofrankia californiensis
GTACGACCCCGCTGCCTTACCGTCCTACCGCCTTACAGTCCTACCGCGTGGGCGGCACGGTGTGGCGCGGGCGGCTGCTCCCCGCCGTCCCGCTCCTCCCTCCGGTCGAGGCGCCACCTCCGGTCGAGGTGTCGCGGGCGCGGGGGACCGGGCGGGGTGGAAGACCCAGGCTCGCATCAGCACGAATCGCACCACCGTGGCCAGCGCGCCGCTGAACAGCACGGTCATGATCTCGACAAGGACCCCGGACGACGACCAGAGCGCATGCAGCAGTCCGAGCCCGGCGGAGGACACCGCAAGCCCCAGCACGAACACGGCCCCGGACTCGGCGAACTGGCGTAGCGCCCCCTCGCTTCCCACCTGCCCGAACGTCAGGCGCCGGTTGGCCCAGGTGTTGCCCACGGCCGTGACGAACAGCGCGACGAAGTTGGCCGCGAAGGACGACGTCCCGCCCTGACGGAGCAGCGCGTAGGCGACGACGTACGCAAGGGTCGAACACACCCCGATCGCCGCGAACGTCCCGAGCTGGCGGCCCATGTCGCGAGGCAGTCGCGCGGCACGGACCTGTGGTGGCAGGTCCACCCCGGCCCGTCCGGCGATGATGCGGTGAGCGACCCGGATCATTCCGCGGATGTCCTCCATCGCGGTTGCCACGACGTCGACCCGCGAGTCCGGGTCGTCGGCCCAGTCGACCGGCACCTCGTGGATGCGTAGGCCGTTGCGTTCGGCCAGCAGCAGCAGTTCGGTGTCGAAGAACCAGTGGTCGTTCTCGACGGCGGGCAGCAGCGCACGGGCCACGTCCGCCCGTACGGCCTTGAACCCGCACTGGGCGTCCCGGAAGGAGGTGTGGAAGGCCACTCTCAGCATCGAGTTGTAGCAGCGCGAAATGATCTCCCGTTTCGGCCCCCGGACGACCCGGGAACCGCGGACGAGCCGGGATCCGATCGCGACGTCCGAATGGCCCGACAGCAGGGGCGCGACCAGGGGCAGGAACGCCTCAAGGCCGCTGGAGAGATCGACGTCCATGTACGCCACGACGTCGGCGTCCGAGGACGACCAGACCGCCCGCAGGGCCCGACCGCGGCCCTTGGCCTCCAGCCGCGTCATGCGTACCCGGTCCAGCTCGTCGACCAGGCGCCGGGCGACGATCGGGGTGGCGTCGGTGCTGGCGTTGTCGGCGATCGTGATACGCCAGCCGAAGGGGAAGCGACGAGTCAGGTAGTCGTGCAGCCGCCGGATACTGCCGTCGAGGGCCTCCTGCTCGTTGTAGACCGGGACGACCACCTCGACGAGAGGCTGCTGCCGCGACCGCGGCGGAGGCGTCCCGCGCGATTGCACCGCCACCGCGGTCCAGCAGCCGGCGGCCGCGTCCTGACCGTCGGGTCCGCCCGGGGCCTGCAACGGGATCGTCCGCGGACCGTCGGGCTCGAATCCGGGTAACGGTCGGGACGTCTCGCCGTCGGCGTCGACGTCCGCCGGCCCGGATTCGACGAGGATGCTCGTGCGCGCAGGTTCGTCGGGCTCCGGCAGGCCGGGCGCGCGGGTGACAGATTGCGCGCCTGTGATAGACACCGCACGGTCATGGGACTCGCTGCGCGCGGATACCGCACCAAGCGATCCGGACGGAGACGGGCCGGCGGGACGGTCGTCCCCAAAACGTTTCGGCAGCTTCACGGTTCAACAGTCGACGACCGCGGTGAGAACGGCCTGAACCGCGCCTGAGAAGCTACTGAGTGGCCGTCGCGGGAGGCCGGGATTCGTGTCGCGACGGCGGAGGCGGGGTGGGAGGCGGTGCGAGGGGCCCGTTGTAATACCCGCTGTGGTAAAAGCCCCGTTGTGGTAAGAGCCCGTCGGTGGTGATGAGGCCTGTTGCGGGAGGCCCTCGTGAAGGTGCAGGACGCCCTTGTGAAGGCACCTCGTGGGAGGTCGCAGGTGGATGCCCGAGGCGGGGTGGACGCGTCTGCCGGCGCGACGCGGCACCTCGTACCTTGACGCGGCACCTCGTACCTTGACGTCGCCGCCATCGCCCATCTGTCACCCGGCGAGGGCGTTGACCAGTACTACCAGCTCAGGCTGTGCCGGGCTGCGGACACTGTCCGGCGTCGTGTCTCAGCCGACTGTTGTCTGTACTTCAGTATTCACTCAGCTTGTGAGGGGAAGGTTCGTACCATGAGCACGCGGCCCCCCTTCGCCACCTTCGCGGACGGATCATCTTTGAACGCGCACGCACCCGACGACGACATCGACGGCGTCGCGACCGGCCGGGACGGTTCAGACTGGGCGGTACCGGATGCCGACCCCTACCCCGTCGCCAACGCTCAGCCGACTCAGGCTGCCGCCGGCGGCGGCCCGCTACCGGGCGGTCCGGGATC
>NZ_CAAAFT010000493.1:5489-6078 GCF_900634765.1 Candidatus Protofrankia californiensis
CCAACGCTCAGCCGACTCAGGCTGCCGCCGGCGGCGGCCCGCTACCGGGCGGTCCGGGATCCGACGGACCGACCCCACCGAGGCCTACGACGCCCTACGTATCCACTGGTACGGGCCTGGCTCCCGCCGACCCCGGCGGCTCGCCATGGCAGAGACCGGCCGGCCCGCCGGCAGCGACACCGGCATCGTTCTCCGCGGCCTCGTCGTCCGGAAACAGTCCGTTCGATCCCGACCGGACCTCGAGCGGACCCCAGCCCTATTCCGGTGGTCCCGGTGAGGCATCCGGCCGGATCTGGTGGGGCACGCCGTGGAACGCACCGGAGGCGGGTGTCCCAACCGCGTCCGGGAGCACGTCCGGCAGCGGCCGGGGAGCGTCCCCGGCCCCCGACCCGACCCGACCCAGCGGTCCGGGATACCCCGGCGGACCGCTCGGCGCGGGGAACCCGTTCTACGGGCCACCCGCGCCACCGATCGGCCCGTACCACGGCCCCACGCAGACTGCCGGACCGTCGATGCCACCACCGCACCGTCGCAGGCTGGTCGCCGCCGCGATCGCGCTCGCGCTGGTCTCGGCCGGTGTGGGCGGCGG
>NZ_CAAAFT010000493.1:6103-7339 GCF_900634765.1 Candidatus Protofrankia californiensis
GTCGCCGCCGCGATCGCGCTCGCGCTGGTCTCGGCCGGTGTGGGCGGCGGCGTGGGGGCTCTCGTAGCCGGCAACGACAACAGCAGTCAGACCGTGGTGTCCTCAGGCGGGCTGCTGCGCAACAGCGGTGGCTCAGGCGGCACGTCGCCGGCCGCGTCCGACACGGTGTCGGCCGCCGCGCAGGCCATCCTCCCCAGCGTGGTCACGATCTCCGTCTCGTCCAGGAGCGAGGCGAGCACCGGCTCCGGTGTGATCGTCCGCCAGGACGGCTACATCCTCACCAACAACCACGTGGTGTCCGACGCCTCGCAAGGCGGCTCGCTGAAGGTGACCGCGCAGGACGGCAAGAACTACGACGCAAGGATCGTCGGTACCGATCCGAGTTCCGACCTCGCGGTCATCAAAATCGACGCGAACGGCCTGAAGCCGGCGACTTTCGGCAACTCCGACACGGTCACAGTAGGTGAACTGGTGATTGCGGTCGGCAGCCCCCTCGGTCTGAGCGGCACCGTGACCTCGGGCATCGTCAGTGCTGTGCACCGGCCGGTGCGGACCGGCGATGCCAACGTCCAGGACAACAACGCGGTTCTGGACGCCATCCAGACCGACGCTCCGATCAACCCTGGCAACTCGGGCGGCCCGCTGGTCAACAGCAAGGGTGAGCTGATCGGCATCAACTCGGCGATCGCCACCGTGAGCTCGAGCGGCGGTGGTTTCGGCAACCAGCAACAGCAGTCCGGCAACATCGGCGTCGGGTTCGCGATCCCGGCCAACTACGCCCAGTCCATCACCAAAGAGCTGATCACCGGAGGTGCCGCGAAGCATCCGTACCTCGGCGTCAGCGCGTCGACCGCGGGAGCGAGCCAGTCCGATCCGACGGGTGAGGGGACCGGTGCCGTCATCGGGAACCTGGTCGGAAACGGGCCGGCGCAGCAGGCCGGGCTCCAGCCGGGCGATGTCATCACCAAGCTGGGAGACCGCCGGATCACCAACGTGGACGGCCTCATCGCCGCCGTGCGCTCATACGATATCGGCAGCAAGGTGACGATCACCTATACCCGCAACGGTCAGACGCTGACCACCGAGGTAACCCTCGCTCAACAACCGTCCTGACCATTCGGTGTCCTGATCATTCGACCAGGGCTCGTCCTTCGGGACCCGGGGACGTGGATCCGCAGCCGTCTTCCGCGCCGTTGTTCCCGCCACCGTCCCGGTTCGTCAGTGGCGGGGACGGTG
>NZ_CAAAFT010000493.1:7658-8185 GCF_900634765.1 Candidatus Protofrankia californiensis
TTCCCGCCACCGTCCCGGTTCGTCAGTGGCGGGGACGGTGGCCACGGCCCTGTCGGGGGTCGTTCGAAGTCCGGCATGTGACAACAAAGTTTTCCGGAGATTCCCCATGACATGACCAGGACGTTCTACCGTAACTGGTGATGGTGGTGTCACTCCGTCTGCATCAGGGCGCGGCTGCGACGGAAGCCGCCAATGGGGGATCCGGGAGAGTGCACTGATGGATGGCGGTATCAGCCGCACCGCCTTCGACGGTGCGGCCCCTGCAGGCACACCTCCCACTCATCCCATTACCTTCAGTAATCAAATGCGATCAAGAAGTCCTGAAATCGACGTCGATGCCGAGATCGACGCCGACATCGTCATGCGGATCCGCCACGGCCAGCGGGAGGCATTCGACGATCTCTACGACCGGTACGCCGACGACGTCTTCTCCGTGTGCCTGTTGATCCTCGGCGAGCCGACGGTCGCGCACGCCGCCGCGGGCACGGCGTTCGCCCTCGTCGCCCGCAGCCGCCTGAGTCCGCTCA
>NZ_CAAAFT010000493.1:8378-11944 GCF_900634765.1 Candidatus Protofrankia californiensis
CCCGCAGCCGCCTGAGTCCGCTCAGTGACCCCACGCGGCTGCATTCATGGCTGCTGGAGCTGGCCCGCGGCAGCTCGCTGGCATGGTCAGGCTCACCGCAGGTACAGGCAGCCCCGGTACCGCACGGTGTCACTCCGCAGGAAATGCTCGCTGCGACACCAATGATGGCAGCGCCGACCACCCTGCGGGAGGGGCTTTCGCGCACCTTCGACCGGGCCGCCGCGGCCGCTGCTGCCGCCACCGCCCGTAACGGCGCATCCGGCCCGGGCCGTCCGCCGGCCGACGCCGGGACGGCGGACGGCAACAGGACCCTGGTCGTGGGCACGGTGGCGAGCAGGGATGCGCGACCCGGCCAGCCGGACGTGCCCACGGTCATGCCACTCGTCCGTGGGCGCCCTGGCGGAGGGATCCCGTCCGGATCGCAACGCTGGCGCAACCGTTCGATCGCGACGGCTGTCGGGTCACTGGTCATCGCCGCGATCGGTGTCGCCGTCACGATCAACTGGCCTACCGCCGCATCCGACACCAGCGCCCACCACCCCGGCACCGTGGTGATCACACCGGGTTCGTCCGGGGAGCCCGAAACGTCCCCCGTGGGCCCCTCACCCGTATCCGGATCGTCGACCACGATCGACTCCACGGTTGCCGGTGGATCCACCCAGCAGTCGTCCACCCAGCGCAACGAGCCGGCCATGTCCGGCCTCGGGCTCCCGGACGAGGTGGCACTGGTGTCATCCCAACTCTCCCTCGTCGAGATGGTCCCCCCGGGCGACGCGGTCAACTCGCCCGCCCCGCCGGTACATGCCTCACCGGGAACGACCACGACGCCACCCCAGCCAGTGGTGACGACGACCCCGCCCGAACAACCGGCGCCCACGGCGACCGGCGGACCCACCGCATCCACGACACCTTCCGTGCCTTCCGACAGCCCCGGAACACAGCCACCGGCAGGCAGCCCACCCACCCCGGGCGGAACGTCCACGACGAATCCGTCGATCAGTACCACGAGTGCGAACGCTCCGGCCCCGGGCACCACGAAGGACGAGGGGGCGCCGTCGGCGAAGCTCACAACCGTCAGCGGCTCCCTGAGATCGCTCTGACCAACCAGGATCCGGCCAGTACGCGACTACTCCGCTCCGATCCGATCCGCCAAGGCACCGGTGAGCTACTCACACATCCTGTCCCGGCTGTTTCGCTCAGGAAAGTGAGTACGAAAACGGCTGCTATACGACCATCTATAGCGACCCGTCTATTCCCTCAGTTTCATGATTCGACGATGCTTGATCATGAATTCCCTAGCGGACCTGGTAGAACAGGGTGGTCACGTACTGGTCGAAGTCGTTGACACGTAGCGTCAGCCGTAGCTGCCAGGTACCTGGTAGTGGGACCTGCATGTCTTCGCTGATCACATGACCGGGCGCCACCCGGGTGAGCGGTACCGGCAACGGCCCGACACCGGCATCCGGAAGCGACAGCGCAGCCGATGCATCCGCAAGCGGCTGCGCCTTCCCCGCGGGGTCGAAGACATAGACGTGCAGTGTCTGCGGCCCGCGCCTGGTGGGAGCGATGTCCACCTGGACGGTGAGCGGCCCGGCGAAGACCGTGCCGGAGAACGGGGGCACGTACGACGTCCGTGCCGGGACGGAGTTGACCAGTGCCGCCGTCAACCCGAGCACCACGGCGGCGATTCCCGCCTCGAACGCGACCCTCCGGCGCAGACGTGCCAGCGCACCCTCGCTGACGCGGGGACGTGGGAGAAGGTTCGGCGAGGACGCCTCCCCCGACGGGCCGCTGGCAGCACGATCATGCTTTTTTCGCGCTGCCAGCGGCCCGAATTCTCGGCTTGTCAGCGGACCGAAGGCGGCACGATCATGATTCGCCTGCGCCCGGGATCCCCGCTGGATCGGCAGGGCTGATCCGGTGGGTTCGGAAGACCCGGGTACCCGACCCGCCGCACGGGTGGCCACGCCCACGGCCGTGGTCCCCCGCGTGTCCCCGGCCGTATCCTCGGCTGCCTCCGAGTGACCCGCCGCCAGCGCGGTGGGGGCCGGCCGGTGGTGGCGCGCAACCCATTTGTGCCCCAACCAGCCGAATCCGAGCATCATCGCCACGAACCAGAGCTTCACCAGCAGCAGACGGCCGTAGGTGGTGGCATCCAGCGCCGGGAGCGAGCCAACCTCCCGCCATGTCTGGTAAACACCGGTCAGGACGATCACGGCGATGGCCATCATTGCAATGCGTGACCATCTCGGCAGGACCTCGGCGAGCTCGTCGGCCCGGGCAGCCGACACCTCGATGCCGTCGGGAGGCTGCCGGCCGTCCGCCGGACCGCGCCGGGAGGTGGAACGCAGAAAGATCACGAGAACCGCGAGGCCGCCGACCCAGGCGGCAACGCCCAGCAGGTGCAGGGTCAGACTGGCGGTTGCCAGCCACGCGTCGTCACCGACGCCCGCGTGCCCGGCCGCGCTCTGGGTCACGGCGGCGACAAGGGCGAGGCCCGCGAGCTCCAGCAGGGAACGCCGGTGACCCGCCGTGATCGTGCGCAGCAGCGGTACCGCGAGCAGCAGCGCGAGGATGCGCAGCAGCACCAGATGCCCGTACCTGCCGTGCAAGGTGGTCGACAACGGATCCCACCGGGCGAGAGCGGACAACCCCTGACCCCCGCCGTACGGTCCCTGCAGCAGCAACAGCGCAACGGACGCACCGAGGGTGACGCCCCACCCCGTCCACAACAGGCGCCGCGGACCGGGCAGGCCGACTCCGGCCGGCCACAGCGCCAGCAGGAAAAAGCCCGCCCCCACCAGGACCGCGAGCCCGGCGAAAGCGGCGAAGCGGGCCACACCGGCCAGGACGCCCACAACCGCCGAACCACGGGCACCCGTGGACACCGACGCGGCCGCCGCTGCGTCCGGCGCCACCCCGACCCCGAAGAAGAAACCGCCGGAGACCGGATGGCTGTCCGCGGAGACGGCATGCCAGCTGACCACGTAGGTCCCGTTGCCAAGCCCGGGACGCAATCCCACCACGGCTTCATTGCCGGTCTGCCCGTGCCGCGCGGCACCGTCGTCCACCCGCTGACCGGACGAGGAGATGACCGTTATCGAGCCGGCGTTCACCGTGACGGACTCGCTGAAGGTCAGCACAACCCGCGACGGCGGGGTCGCCCGGGTCGCACCCCCGGCCGGATCGCTGCGTTCGAGCACGGCATGCGCGGACGCCGGGGCAGCCGTTACGACCACGGCCACGAGCATGGCCGCGAACAGGAAGCCGACGCGCCGTGCACTGTGAATCCAGTGCCACACGGCGTCAGCCCGCGGCGGCACAGTGTCAATCCGGAGCCGAACCACCGGCCCAGTGTCCACCTCGCTGCCCGCGGACGGCGACAACGCCGGGCTCCGCTCCGCGCCCGGCCACCGCTTCCCAGGACTTCCCGAGGCCTCACCGGGCTATGCTTTCCGAGATCTCCGGATGGCTTTCCGAGACCTCCGGACGCGGGAAAAATCACGATCGCGCTCTTCAGCCGGCTAAACTCCGCGCCCATGAAGACTCCGCGCCCATGAAGACTC
>NZ_CAAAFT010000493.1:11969-12700 GCF_900634765.1 Candidatus Protofrankia californiensis
CCGGCTAAACTCCGCGCCCATGAAGACTCCGCGCCCATGAAGACTCCGTGAACGTCGCTGCTGGGGGGCCGTCCGACCGGGGCCGGTCAACCCGCGTGCTCCGGCGCACGCTCATGCTCCTCGGTGCCCTGGTCTGCTGGCTCGTCTTCCCGGCCGGGCCCGCGCAGGCGCATTCCGTCAGTGGTGCCTCGTCCACGAACTTCCACACGACCGTGACCGGCATGAACCCCGCGGTGGACGATGTCAGCCTCGTGCCCGTGGAAAACGGCAGCCGGGTGAAGCTGACCGTCACCGGCAACCACACGGTCATCGTCAAGGGGTACAACGACGAGCCCTATCTGCGGGTGGATTCCGCCGGCGTCTGGCAGAACACGCTGTCGTCCGCCACGTATCTCAACCGCGGTCGGTACGGACCGCAGGGTCCGTCCCCGGCCGGCGACGCCAGGAACGACAGTGGCAGGGACGACAAGGCGGCGCCGCGCTGGGAGAAGATCGCCGACGGCCGGACCGCTGTCTGGCACGACCACCGCACCCACTGGATGGGCACGCAGGATCCACCGGTCGTACGAGCCGCACCCGCCCGCTTCCACCAGATCTACGCCTGGACGATCCCCCTGACCGTGGACGATCGGGTGGTCCTCACCACCGGCACCCTCGACTGGGTTCCGGGGCCGTCCCCGGTGCCGTGGCTCGCCCTCGGGGTGGTGGTCGCCGCCGGCGTCGCGGCCAGC
>NZ_CAAAFT010000493.1:12984-13688 GCF_900634765.1 Candidatus Protofrankia californiensis
CGCTGGCCGCGGCCGTCACGGCAATCGTCGGGGTGGACGTCACCCACTCGACCCTCGTCGCCTTCTCCCGAGTCGAGGGCCGGCTGTCGGGGTTCGTCTACGGCAACATCGTCGAGATGGTCGCCTGGATCCTCGGGTTGGCCGCGGCCGTCCTGCTGGTGCGGCGCTCGACCGCCGGCCCTTACCTCGCCGGGACCGCCGGCTTCGTCATCGCCATGGTCGGCGGTTTCGGCGACCTGGGCGTGCTGTACCGGGCCAGCGCCCCGATCGCCGGGCCGATGGACCTTGCCCGGACGCTGACCGCGATCACCATCGGCATCGGCTTCGGCCTGCTCGGCGCCACGGCGCTGGTGTCCCGCCGGCGCGGATCGCGCAAGCGGACCGATCCGGGACAGAACGGTCCGGATCGGACCGACCCGAAGCAGACCGACCCGCAACGGAACGGCCGGCAACCGACCGGCATGCTCCCCGCACAGCGGGATATGGCAAGCTGACCGCCGTGAGTGCGCGCACGGCACTGCCCGCCGTCGCCGGAATGCCCGCGGTTCCCGGAACGCCCGCAGTTCCCGTGACGGCCGCCGGGCGAAGCATGCGCGCGTCCACCTTTGCCGGCTCCTCGGTCTGTCTCGCTGTGGCGGCGCATACCGCGGCCGGCGGCCACCGGCCGTCCGCGGCCCTGTTCCTGGGCGCGTTCGGGCTGATCA
>NZ_CAAAFT010000493.1:14174-15581 GCF_900634765.1 Candidatus Protofrankia californiensis
CGACACGTTACCGCCGTGCTCGCCGGGGTCGGTCTGACCCAGATCGCCCTGCACGCCACATTCGCGATCATGTCGCACAACGCGCTCACGTCGCACAGTGCGGACATGGCACCCGCGGCGGTACTCCACGACGGCGTCGCGATGACCGCCGTGCACGCCGTGGCGGCCGGGCTTGTCGCCAGCATGCTCCGCCGAGCCGAGAAGGGGCTGTGGACCACGACCGTCCTGCGCTCGGCGGTCGTCCGGTTCCGGATGCTTTCCCGCTGCGCCGGCCTGCTGTTCCAGGCCGCCCGCAGGTTCGCCGCCATGCTGAGCGTCCTGCTCACGATCGGACCGGACGCTGTCCGCGCCGCCGGCATGCCCGGCAGGTGTCCACCCGCCGCGTCCACACCGTCGGCGTCCATGGGCGGACGCCTGTTCGTCCGCGCCGGCAGGCGGCGCGGGCCGCCGTCCGTCCGTACGGCCACCGCCGGCTGAACCCACTTGCGGGTCCGGCCGGAACCGGCCTGCCGCCACGCGTTTCCATCCGCCCCGCGCCACCCTGCCTCGCCTCCGGACAACGTCACCTCCGGACAACGTCCGCCGTCGGATCGGCCAGCTCGGTGAGCACCTGCTCGGCGTGCGCCCCGCATCCGGACGTCCGCCGTCGGATCCGGCGGCGGCGAGCGTGCCCCGGACTCCTCCGGTGTCGGCGTGCCGCTGCCGTCCACCGGTCGGGCCCGCCGGTCGGGCCCGCCGCTTACGCCGGTGGGGTGTGCGCGTGTCCGGGTCAACGCTTCGTACGCACGTATCCCCGCAGCCTCCTCCGGCGGCGTGAAAAAGCATGACTGTGTCGTCGGCAGGAGGCAGGTTTCCCGAGAGGATCAGTATGTCCCGCACCACCCGTGGCATAGCCGTGCTCGGCGCCGCCCTCACCGGTGTGATCGCCTTTGCGCTGCCGGCGTCCGCACATGTCACCGTGCAGCCGAAATCAGCCACTGCCGGCAGCTACACCACTGTGTCGTTCAAGGTTCCGACCGAACGGGACGACGCGTCCACGACCAAGCTGGAGGTGCAGTTCCCGGCCGACACCCCAATCAGCTCGGTGTCGATCGAGCCGCACCCGGGCTGGAGCTACGAGGTTGCGAAGACCAAGTTGGCCCAACCGATCAAGAGCGACGACGGATCCATCTCCGAGGTGATCGCTCAGATCACCTGGATCGCGTCCTCCACTGACACGGCGATCAAGCCGGGCGAGTTCGCCGTGTTCAACGTCTCGGCCGGACCGCTGCCCGACAAGGCAGGCACGCTCGCGTTCAAGACCCTGCAGACCTACAGCAACGGCGAGGTCGTGCGCTGGATCGACGTGGCGCAGCCGGGTCAGAACCAACCCGAGCACCCGGCACCGGTGCTGACCCTCACCGCGGC
>NZ_CAAAFT010000493.1:15806-17886 GCF_900634765.1 Candidatus Protofrankia californiensis
AGCATGGCGCGGATCACCCACCTGTACCGGTATCCGATCAAGGGTCTGTCGGCCGAACCACTGGACGCGGTGACGCTGTCCGCGGGCGAAGGCGTCCCTATGGACCGTGTGTACGCGCTGGCAAGGCCCGAGACCGTTTTCGACGATGCGCATCCACAGCCGTTGCCGAAGACCCGCTTCCTGATGCTCGCGAAGGACGAGGAGCTGGCACGCGTGGTGAGCCGGTACGACGTCGCCAGCGGACTGCTCACCCTCGAGCACCCCGCTGGGAGGCTGATCGCCGACCTGGGCAGCGCGCAGGACCGGGCGGCTGTGGAGGACTACTTCGCGACATTGCTCGCGGACACGCTGGAGGGAGACCGGCCACGGCTGGTGACCGGGTCCGACGGCCACCGGTTCACCGACGTCGCTGTCGTCTCCACTGAGATGATGCGGGCCGTCTCGATTATCAACATGGCGTCCGTTCGTGATCTCCAGGAGCGTCTGGGAACGCACGTCCACCACCTGCGGTTCCGGGCCAACATCTATGTGGACGATGTCGACGCCTGGTCGGAACTGGACTGGGTGGGACGTGAGATCCACCTCGGGAAGGTGCGCGCCGAGGTGCTCGTGCCCACCGCCAGGTGCGCCGCGACCACTGTCAACCCGCGGACGGGGGAGCGTGACATCAGGATTCCGAAGGAGCTGCAAGCCCACTACGGACACATCAACTGCGGGGTGTACGTCGCCATCCGGTCCGACGGCATGATCAGAACTGGAGATTCTGTTACTTTGGGCGACATGTAAACCGACGTACAGTCACAAAACAGTTTCTAGTGATCTACAAAGGTCGGACGAGCGAACTGCGGTCCCCGCAACAACAGACACCCCCATGCCGCACCGCCGGCAGGGACACGGCATGCCCCTGTATGCCCTTGATGAATAGACACACCCGCATGCACTGCTGAAGATCCATCCGGGACGCTTTAGGCTTCTGGTCCTGTGAGCCCCGTCCTCGCGTCAAGCCGAGCCGGGAACTTCGTCCGCGCGCTGCTGACCATCCTGGTGATGGCACTGCTGTTCCGCGAGATATACCTGTTGTGGTTCTTCCACACCGCCGCGTGGACGAGCAGACCAAAGGAGATCCGCTGGTGTGGGTCGTGGTATCAGCGGATCAACGATCGCGACCGGACCCTGGCGGAGGCCCGCGCAATCGTCGGCGGCTCCCTCGTCCAGGTATCCCGTCTGCCCGTGTGGAAGCCGATCGTCGCCTACAAACCGTCCGATGACTGTCCGTCATACATCTTCGGCAAAGTCGGCGATGACGACTTCACCACCTATCTGATCAGCGGGGACTAGCCCCCAGCCGGGAACCGGCTATGGTCGCCGGGTCCACCCCCTGCTGAGGCTGCTGCAGAACGTGTACCCGGGCGTGAATCGAGTTGCGCTGCTGCAACGCGGCACGAACGGCCCGATGCAGCCCATCCTCCAGGTAGAGCGTGTTGTCCCAGTCGACGACGTGGGGAAACAGATCTCCGTAGAAGGTCGAGTCCTCGTCGAGCAGGACGTCCAGCGCGAGCACCCGCTTGGTTGTGACCAGTTGGTCCAACCTGACCTGGCGCGGCGGAATCGCCGCCCACTCCCGCTGGCTCAACCCGTGGTCGGGATACGGGCGACCATCACCCACCCACTTGAAGATCACCCAGCACCTCCTCGCCGAGGCCGCAACGTCGCGGAACACCTGACGGCCAACTGACCAAAGGCCGCGCGATCATCTTCCTTCTCGCGCGGCCAGAGGCCCCCAGGGGACGCTGGAGGCCTCCGCCAACCCAGCAGATCGTGACTGCCCTCTACGGTAGTTGTTCACACATTGTTTTGGATCGACAGTGTCATCCGAAGCATCATCCAAACTCAACACTTTACGTATCATAGCCAACCAGAAACTGCTCATCATCGGGGTCGAACGGCGCCGGTCGGCACCGCCCTCGCAGTGGCCCGGGGGAGCCGGGCCTCCCGAACCTCTCAGATCGGCTTCCGGATCTCGGATCCGGTAGGAACCCCGGGCGCGAAAGGAACATCATCGCGCCGCCTTTGGCCCCTA
>NZ_CAAAFT010000493.1:18110-19519 GCF_900634765.1 Candidatus Protofrankia californiensis
CCTCCGGCAGCGCGAAAGGAACATCATCGCGCCGCCTTTGGCCTGCCAGCGACCCGCATCGCGGGCATCATCCGCGCGCATCCGTCGCCTCTATGACGCTTTCAGCAGATTTGTCAACGTGACCAGCATGACCTGATGTGATCTTTCGTGATCCGATGTCGCTCCATTGCGTGCGAACTGAAGATTAATTAGGTTAGCCTTACTTAAGAGCAGGTAACCATACCTTAGCGGAGGGTATCGTGACGACACCAACACCGGTCGAGGAAGCAACGCCCAACCGGGCCCGCACCGTGATCGCCGGAGCCCGCCACGCCCTGCTGACGCTGCCGTACGAACACGTCTGCGGCCGAGTCGGTCTACTCGACGACGGGGGTGAACCAGTACTGCTCGCCACGGCCAGCAGCCCACCTGCGCACGCGGCCGGCAGCTACCCGACAGCGCGGGTCGACATCCATGGATCACAGGGCGAGCGCCTCGTCCTGTCCGGTTCCCTGCGCGTCGTTCCCGGCCCGACGGCGGACGTCATCGCGCGGCTGGCCGGCCCGGGTTGCCCGGCGCCGCGTCCGCCCATCGGCCCGTCCGGGCAGGAGCAGGATCTCGTCGCGATCGCGATGGTCGTCGCCGAAGTCGTCCTTTACATGCTCACCCCCACGGATCCCGGCACCGCGGCAACCCGAACGTCGACGGATCGTGGTGACCCGAGGTCGACCGGCCTCCCCGGGACGCCGCCGGAGGCAACCACCGCGCCCACGACAAAGGGCAGCCAGCGGACACCGCAGGCCGGACGTGGACGCGACCACGTGCGCACACGGACCACCGAGAGTTCCGGGACCCGCATCGACCTGGTCGCCTACGCCCTGGCCGAGCCGGACCTCATAGCGGCCTACGCACCCGACCTGGTGACACATCTCAACACGGTCCACGCCGAACAGATCCGCCGACTCGCCGAGTACGCGGTCGCCGTCGATCCCGACCAGGGCGACGGTACGTGGCGGTCACCCGGTCCCAGACCTGCGAGGATAGTGCGGTCAGCCCGCGCACAGGAACTCGCCGGCACACAGATCACCCGACTCGATCACCGCGGCCTGGACATGTGGCGGATAGGACCCTCCGGAGCCGAGGAAATCCACCTCCCGTTCCGGGCACCACTGCGCGAGCCACGCGCGCTCGGCAGGGAAATCCGCTGGCTGCTCGGGCTCGTCTGAACCCTGCGCAGGACGGCTCGGCCGCTTCCGGCGGGCCGTCCCGCGCAGGGCGGTTGCCCGCACGGTTCCCACAGGCCAACAGTTACCCACAGGTCAGTTGTCCACAGATCATCCGCAGGTCGATCGGCTACAGGTCGGTTGTCCACAAACCTGGCCACCGAAGGGCCCCGGGCCCGGATCTGTCCGCATAATCTCAACTAGGAT
>NZ_CAAAFT010000494.1:0-2443 GCF_900634765.1 Candidatus Protofrankia californiensis
GGCCCGGATCTGTCCGCATAATCGGGATCGCGTACCGTCGTCGCACACATGCGGGAGGTCCGGATGCTCCACCGGATGAGAACCCGGCTGACGCCGGTCACCACCCTCACCATTCTGATCGGCGTAATCACCCTGTTCGTCATGGGCTGCTCCGGCTCGCATGACACACCTGCCCCCGGTGACCGGTCTACGGCCCCCGGGCCCGCCAGCACGGCACAGGCGAACCGGACGGTTGCCGTAGACGTCCCCGCAGCCAGCCGGACGACCGGTTTCCGCGCGCCTGGCAGCGCACCGGGGACCATCGACGTCGGCTTCGTCGACCTGAAGGTGGACGGACGCCTCACCACTCTCACCGTGGTGTGGACACCGAAATACACCGACGCCCCGCGGGACAAGGAGATCTCGGTCTTCGACATGTTCGGGGCGCACAGCCCGGCGGTCGCCCTCGTCGACAGCGTCAACCTGAAGCGCTATGTCGTCGTCCAGGACAGCCGCAACATCGAACTCGGCGCGAGCGGTCCCAGGACGAAGACCGTCAACAACACCCCGGTCAGCGCCTCGTACACCTTTGCCGCTCCGCCTGCGGACGTACGGACACTCGACGTCTACGCCGACGACCGGCTGCTGTTCGACGACGTCCCGGTCGGCCGGTGATCCCCGTGGGGACCCTCATCCGTGGCGTCACCGTACGGCCTGGTCCCGCCCTGACGGGTCTCGGCGTGGCCGTCCTGACTGTGGTCACCGCCGCCGTCTCGTGGGTGTGTGTGCCGACAGCCCGCGCCGCGACAGAAGCTCCGGCAGCTTCACCCACAGTGACCGAACAGGCGATCATCGAATCGATCAGGGAAATCGATCCGGCGGCCGCGATCCGGCCGATCGACGTCGAACGGGCAGTTGTCGCGCTCCGTACCGAACGGCATGACGGCTCCGGCGTGACCGTGACGATCAGTTCGGACGTACTCTTCGCGTTCGACTCGGCCGACCTGACAGAGGTGGCCCGTGGCCAGCTCGCCGGCATCGCGGCGCAGATCAGCAAGGCGACCAGCACGATTGGCGTCAACGGTTACACCGACAGCACCGGCACGCCCGCATACAACGTGATCTTGTCCCAGCGACGGGCGAACGCCGTCGCGGACCTGCTGCGTCCGAAAGCTCCGCCCGGTGTTCTCGTCTCGGCGACCGGGCACGGCGCCGCCAACCCGGTTACGCCGAACACCAACCCGGACGGCTCGGACAACAGCGCCGGCCGTGGCCAGAACCGGCGGGTCGGCATCACCTACCGCACATCGTGATCCATGCCAGGCAGACCGCTACCCGGTAGCGGTCGCACGGGCATGACATTCAAACGTGGATCGCATCAGCCTGCGCAGGTGAGATGGCCGGCGGAGTCACCGCCCACAATGCCGGACGCGTCCGGTAGCCGTACCGTCTCGAAGCATGACCGAGGCAACGTGGTGGCTGCCGAGCTCAACATTCAAGAAATCGAATACAAGGGCGGTAAACGTTGCAAAGCAGGACGCGGTCGCGTCCTCTCGGCGGTCAACCCGACCAGGCGATCCCGCTGATTCGGCCGGATCGAATCCGGTCGGATCAAATCCGATCGAATCGGGTGAAACACCTGAAACGTCCCCGGCCGTCATTTTCGACCGGGCTACGGTCGCCTACGGCCGGGTTCCGGTGCTGGAGGACGTCCATGGAACGGTCGAAATCGGCCGTACCGCGGCCGTCATCGGTCCGAACGGCGCCGGAAAGTCGACGCTGATAAAAGCGGTTCTCGGGCTTGCCCCGGTGGTGAGCGGATCGGTGACGGTGCTCGGCCGGCCACCGATGCAGGCTCGCCGCTGGATCGCCTACGTCCCACAGGTCGACGCCCTGGGACCTGAACTCCGTGTGACCGTCGCCCAGGTCGTTCTCATGGGTCGTTACCGGTCGGTCGGCTGGGTGCGGCGACCCACCTTCACAGACCGGACGATTGCGGCGCGTGCCCTGGAAACGGTTGGGCTCACCCACCATGCCCGTGACCGGTTCGAGACGCTGTCCGGTGGACAGCGCCAGCGGGTGCTCCTCGCTCGTGCCATCGCCCAGCAACCACACCTCCTGCTGCTCGACGAGCCGTTCGACGGCGTGGACGTACTGTCCCAGCAAGCGTTGCTGTCCGCGCTCACAGCCGTGCGGTCGGGGGGCACCAGCGTCGTGATATCCACCCACGACCTCGCGCTGGCCCACCTGACCTGCGACAGCGTCTGGCTACTCAACCGTCACCAGTTCGGTTTCGGACCGGCAGCCTCCACCCTCACCCCGGAGAAACTGCGCGCCGCCTACCAGGGCAACGCCCCGCACCACCTGCCGCGGCACCGCGCCGAGTAGCCAGCGGACATGGGCCTCCCAGACCTCTGGGCGACCCGGGAACGTAGACTTCCCGGACCTCCCGGACCTCCCGGAC
>NZ_CAAAFT010000495.1:0-4108 GCF_900634765.1 Candidatus Protofrankia californiensis
GAGCCCGTGTGTCGCCGGGCCAGTTCCCGTGCGGTCTCGGGATTGGTGTCCAGGACGAACGCCTGCTCCGGGACGAGCAGCTTGCCCGGCCCGAGGATCGCCCGCGCGCTCGCGGTGTGCTCCGGCGGCACGAAGAACGTGTGGGCGCCGTCCGCCCGGGTGCGTGCCAGCTCCAGCATCTTCGGCCCGAGCGCGGCCAGCACCCGCGTCGACGACACCGGCCGGACCGCCCGGTACTGCTCCCGGACGCTGCCGTCGATCTCATCCAGGTAGGCCCGCATCTGCGCAAGCGGCCTGGTGTACGGCACCCCACGGATCTCCATCAGGGACGCGTGCGACACGCCCAGGCCGAGCAGGAACCGGCCCGGGAACGCCTCGGCCAGCGTCATCTGCCCAGCCATCATCGTCTGCGGGTGCCGGGCGAGGATCTGCGCGATGCCGGTGGCGACGGTCAGCCGCGGCGCCGACGCGAGCATCAGCCCCGCGGTGACCAGCACCTCCCTGCCCTTGACCTCGCCGGTCCAGACCGCCGGATAGCCCAGCTCGTCGAGTTCGGCGACGGCCTCCCGCACCACGGACGCCGGAGAGTAGTCGAACTGGCCGCTCCAGATCCCGACCTGGCCGAGCACCGGGCGCATGGGCGGGCCGCCGGGGCGGGCCGCGGTGGCGGGCGCGCCGGCAGCCGGCGCAGCAGAGCCTGACGCGGCAGGGCCCGACTCGACCGGGTCTGACCCGGTTGGAGCCGACCCGACCGGGCCCGGCTCACCGGTGGTGGACGTCTGCGCAGCTGTCACCGCACCACGCTATCCAGACCGGGGCAGGGTTGCCCGGCCGGACAGCCGGCGTCGTGTGCCCGAGCTTGCTCACCGCGTCCGGACGACTATCGTCTACTGCGCGGCGGTCCCGCCGATCTGCGCGACCGGCCGCCTCGGGCGCGTCCGGTGGATGTCGACACCGATGGAGATCCACCGGGTACACCCCATCGCGCAGGCCGCCACCGACGATCTCGGGAACGGCCGAGACGACCGGAGGACGCCATGTCCGTTCCTGACACAGACCGCTTTGACGCCGTCGCCGCACCCGTCCCACGCGATCCAGCTGAGACCGACGCCAACACCGGGGTACCGGTGCGGCTGCTGACACCGGACGGGCAACGACTGTCCCTGGCCGCCTACGATCCGTACGTCGCCGACCTCACCGACGCCGAGCTACTCGGGCTCCTGCGCGACATGGTGATCGTGCGCAGACTCGACGAGGAGGCGACCGCCCTGCAACGCCAGGGCGAACTCGGCCTGTGGGCGAGTCTGCGCGGGCAGGAGGCGGCTCAGGTGGGCTCCGCGCGGGGGTTGCGCGACGACGACATGGTCTTCCCGACCTATCGCGAGCACGCGGTGGCCTGGTGCCGGGGAGTCGACCCGCTGGACATCCTCGGCCTGTTCCGCGGGGTGGCCCACGGCGGCTGGGATACGGACAGGCATGGCTTCCAGGCGTACTCGATCGTCGTGGGTTCCCAGGTCCTGCACGCAACCGGCTATGCCATGGGGATCACCCGGGAGGCCATGATGGGGGTGGGCCGCAAGGCGGTCGGGGCTGCCCGGAAGCCCGCCGGCGCCGGCACTGATACCACCGCTGATGCCGGCGGTGGGGAGCTGCCGGCGACGCTGGTCTACTTTGGTGACGGAGCGTCCAGTCAGGGTGACGTCAACGAGGCGTTCAACTGGGCGGGCGTGTTCGAGGCCCCGGTGGTCTTCTTCTGTCAGAACAACCAGTGGGCGATCTCCGCGCCGACGCGGCGGCAGACCCGCGCGCCGATCTACTTCAGAGCCCGCGGATTCGGCATCGCGGGAGTCCAGGTGGACGGCAACGACGTGCTGGCGACCCTGGCCGTGACACGCTGGGCGCTGCAGGCGGCCCGCCGGGGACGACCGACCCTGGTGGAGGCGGTGACCTACCGGATGGGTGCGCACACCACCGCCGACGATCCGTCCCGTTACCGCCAGGCGCAGGAACTCGCGCACTGGAGCGGCCGCGACCCGATCCAGCGGATGGCGGCCTACCTGCGCGGCCGTGGCATCCTGGACGACGACGCGGCCACCGCCTTGGACCGGGAAGCCGACGCGCTCGCGGCCACCGTGCGGCAACGTTGCCTGGACCTGCCCGATCCGTCTCCGCAGAGCCTGTTCGACCATGTGTACGTGCACGACACCGAGGCGCTGGTCAACGCGCGGGCTACATTCGCCGGAACCGAACAGACCGAGCCAACCCAACCAGCCGAACGACCAGCCGGAGCGGTCCGGGCAGCCGGAGCGGTCCGGGCAGCCGGAGCGGTCCAGCCGGCGGTCGTCCGACCGGCGTCGACGGTCACTGCGGTGCCGGTCCGCAGCGCCCGAAAGGCGCTCTGACAGTGTCGTCGATGCTGACCCTGGCGAAGGCCCTCAACACGGGGCTGCGCACGGCCATGGAAGATGATCCGAAGGTCGTCGTGATGGGCGAGGACGTCGGCAAGCTCGGCGGCGTCTTCCGTATCACCGACGGGTTGCTGGCCGACTTCGGCGAGGAGCGGGTGATCGACACTCCGCTTGCGGAGTCCGCGATCATCGGGACGGCGATCGGGCTGGCAATGCGCGGGTTCCGGCCGGTGTGCGAGATCCAGTTCGACGGATTCGTCTACCCCGCCTTCGATCAGATCGTCACCCAACTGGCCAAGATGCACTACCGGACGCAGGGCCGCGTCCGCCTGCCCGTGACGGTCAGGATCCCGTTCGGCGGAGGCATCGGCGCGGTCGAGCACCACAGCGAGTCACCGGAGGCGTACTTCTGTCATACCGCCGGGCTGAAGGTGGTTGCGTGCTCCAACCCGGTCGACGCCCACACGATGATCCGGCAGGCCGTCGCCACGGACGACCCGGTGATCTTTTTTGAACCCAAACGCCGCTACTGGGACAAGGCCGACGTCGAAACCGGCCTGCCGCTGTCGGCGGCCACCCCGCTGCACGTCAGCCAGGTCGTGCGCACCGGGGACGACGCAACGCTGGTCGCCTACGGCCCGATGGTGCGGACCTGCCTGGACGCGGCCACCGTCATGGCCGAGGAGGGTCGCGAACTCGAGGTGATCGACCTGCGCACGCTGTCCCCGCTCGATCTGTCTCCCGTGCTCACGTCCGTACGGCGGACCGGCCGGCTGGTGGTGGTCCATGAAGCGCCGTCGAACGTGTCCCTGTCCGCGGAGATCGCCGCACGAGTCACCGAGACCGCGTTCTACTCACTGGAAGCTCCAGTACTACGTGTCACAGGATACGACACTCCGTATCCACCATCCCGCCTGGAGGAGCACTACCTGCCGGACGTCGACCGGGTGCTGGACGCCGTGGACCGGTCCTTCAAGTACTGACCGAAGTCAGCCAAGTACTGACCGACGTCAGCCTGATACCGATTTCGGACATCCCTGTATCGCCGTCGGAGTTTCCGGGCCGATCGGTACCAAGTCGCCACCGGCCGAAGTTCCCGGTCAGCGGAGGCCGAAGGCCGCACGATCATGCTTCTTTCGCGCCTGGGGTTCCTGGGTCGCCAGTTGGAGGTCACCGTGCCACGTGAGCAGTTCCGGCTCCCCGACCTGGGCGAGGGCCTGCCGGACGCCGAGATCGTCCGATGGCTGGTGGAGGTGGGCGAGCGCGTCACCGTCAACCAGCCGATCGTCGAGGTGGAAACCGCCAAGGCGCTGGTGGAGGTGCCCTCACCGTTCGCGGGCGTCCTGACCACCCGGCACGCCGAGCCGGGCGACACGGTCGAGGTGGGGCAACCGCTGGTGACCATCGACACCGGCGCCGACGACACCCGCGGGGACACCGGCGCAGACACCACAACGGGTGATACCCCCGCCACCGACGGCACGCGCGGCCCGGAGAGCCAACGGCGGCGCGATCATGTTCCTTTCACACCCGAGTCAGATGAACAAACTGACGAACCGTCCGACGAGCGGATGCCCGTGCTGGTCGGGTACGGCCCGCGCGGCCCGTCCAGGGTGTCGCGGCGGACCTCGCGCCGAGGCTCGCGCACGGACGCGACGGGTGCGACGGGTGCGACAGCTGCGGCACACACCGCCGGACCG
>NZ_CAAAFT010000495.1:4292-8925 GCF_900634765.1 Candidatus Protofrankia californiensis
GTCGGCCGGCGTCACCGGACTCGGCGCAACGACCCGGCCGGCCCGCCAGAGCCGTCGCCGTGCTCGCGAAACCACCCGTCCGCAAGCTTGCCCGTGATCTCGGTGTCGACCTGGGGACGATCGCCGGCACCGGGCCACACGGGACGATCAGTCGCGCCGACGTCGAGGCGGCCCGGGTGCCCACGAACGGCCAGGACGCCGGCCGGGTCCGCCGCATCCCGGTGACAGGTGTCCGGCGAGCGACCGCGCAGGCCATGGTGGCCAGCGCGGCAAACGCGCCACAGGTCACCGAGTTCGTAAGCGTGGACGTCACCGAGACGGTGGCGGCCCGTGAGCGGCTCGCCGCGCTGCCCGAGTTCGCCGATGTCAAGGTGACCCCGCTGCTGTTCGTCGCCAAGGCACTGTTGACGGCCGTCAGCCGCCAGCCAATGATCAATTCACACTGGGAGGACGCGGTCGGCGATGCACCGGCGCAGATCGTTGTCCACGAGTACGTCAATCTCGGGATCGCGGTGGCCTCGCCACGCGGACTCGTCGTACCGAATATCGCGAACGCGGACGCGATGAGTCTCGTCGAGCTCGCGCATGCGCTGCATGAACTGACCATGACCGCCCGCAGCGGAAAGACCACACCGGAGGCGCTGCGTGGCGGGACAATCACAATTACCAACATCGGGGTGTTCGGTGTCGATATCGGAACCCCCATCCTCAATCCGCCGGAAGCGGCGATCCTCGCACTCGGAGCGATCCGTCCGATGCCTTGGGTGCACCAGGGTGAATTGGGGGTCCGGACGGTGGCGCAGCTCGCTCTCACCTTCGACCACCGGATCGTCGACGGCGAGCTCGGCTCCAAGGTGCTCGCGGACATCGCAAGGATGCTCGCCGACCCGGCCGTAACCCTCGCCTGGAACTGAAGGGCCAACGACCGAGGGGCCAACGACAGCGCGATCATGAATTTTTCGCGCTCGGACCTCCCGGGTCGCCGTGCGATCATCGATGAGCACCTGTTCGATGAGCACCTGTTCGAGATGCGGGTGACAGCGGTGCGGACGGCGCACCCAGGCGCCGCGAGCAATCCTCAGTCATCCTTAGTCGTTTTTAAGTCGCCCTGTGCGACAAGCACGGGGGCGGGCCCAGGTCTTCGACGGCATCCGCGAGAGCGGACACAACGGATCAAGCAGAAAGCCCAACCGGAACAAAGAGCGCGGGATGGGGTGGACAACGGAGGAAGGAGCTTGCCTGGTACGGTTGCGCCTTGCTTACGGCTTCCGGTACAGCTTCCGGCACAAAGGGGTGGAACGCATGACGCGCGTGGAGGCACTACAGGCCGCCGACGAATTCGTCGCCAAGGTCCTGACCTCCGCAGGCTCCAGCGGCCGTTTCAACGGCGCCCTCAACCTCGCTGAACGGGTCGACCTGACGCTGCGGGTCGCGAGGTTCCTCCTGGAGGGACAGGGCGCCTCCGAGGCCGACGACATCCTCAAGCGGGACATGCGCAACGAACTGGACCAGGCATTCCCACCACTGCGCACGTCCTAGCGGAGTCCTGGAGGACCCACCGGCGGCACGAAAAGCATGATCGTGCCGCCGGTGGGTCCTCATACCGGCCCGGGGTTTGGCCTGCCCAACCTCCCCGGGCGCGGAAGAAACATGATCGTGCTACTGGAACGCCTCCTCGGAGAGATCCATCAGGTCGAGGTCGGTGGCCTGCAGGACGCCGAGCCGGGCGGACAGTTCGGGAAGCACGTTCGCGGCGAACCAGCGGGCCGCGGACACCTTGCCCTCGTAGAAGACCCGGTCCTTCGCCGGCAGGGTGCCCGATGACGCCGGCGCCAGCGCGTTCTCCGCAACCTCGGCCTGGCGCAGCAGCAACCAGCCGATGATGAGGTCACCGACGCTCATCAGCAGCCGGGTGGTGTTGAGACCGACCTTGTACACATTCCTGGGGTCCTCCGCCGCGCTGGTGAGAAAACCGACCAGCACGCCGACCATGGACTGGACGTTGTCCAGCGCGACACTGAGGATCTCCCGTTCGCGCCGCAGCGAGCCGTCGCCGGTGTCGCCCTTGGTGAACGTCTGGATCTCGGCGAACAGAGCGCCCAGCGCCGTGCTCCTGTCTCGCACGATCTTGCGAAAGAAGAAGTCCTGTCCCTGGATGGACGTGGTGCCCTCGTAAAGAGTATCGATCTTGGAATCCCGGATGTACTGCTCGATCGGATAGTCCTGCAGGTAGCCGGAGCCGCCGAGCACTTGAAGAGACGTTGCGAGCAGCTCGTAGGACCGTTCCGAACCGACGCCCTTGACCACGGGCAGCAGCAGGTCGTTGAGCCGTTCAGCGAGGTCGTCCGGGGTGCCCGCCGCATTTGCCAGGGCAATCCTGTCCTGGATCGTGGCGGTGTACAGGACGAGCGCCCGCATGCCTTCCACATACGCCTTCTGCAGCATGAGCATCCGCCGGACGTCCGGGTGGTGGATAACCGTGACGCGCGGCGCGGTCTTGTCCGTCAGCCGGGTCAGGTCGGCGCCCTGGACACGGGTGCGGGCGAACTCGAGGGCGTTGAGATAGCCGGTGGACAACGTCGCAATGGCCTTGGTGCCCACCATCATCCGGGCGTGCTCGATGACCTCGAACATCTGGGCGATGCCGTTGTGGACGTCACCGACCAGCCAGCCGACCGCGGGCTGCTTCTCACCGAAGCGCAGTTCACAGGTGGTGGAGACCTTCAGCCCCATCTTCTTCTCGACGTTGGACACGTAGACGCCGTTTCGCTCACCGGGCTCGCCGGTGAGCGGGTCCACCAGGAACTTCGGTACCAGGAACATGGACAGGCCCTTGGTACCCGGTCCGTGACCCTCCGGCCGGGCCAGGGTGAGGTGGAAGATGTTCTCCGGTATGTCCCAGTCACCGCTGGTGATGAAGCGCTTCACACCCTCGATGTGCCAGGTGCCGTCGCCCTGGGGCACCGCCCGGGTGCGGCCCGCGCCGACGTCCGAACCGGCGTCGGGCTCGGTGAGGACCATGGTCGCACCCCACTGGCGCTCGATCGCCTGGCGAGCGAGTTTCTTCTGCTCAGCGTTACCGATCCGGTCGAGAATCCCCGCGAAGGTGGGCCCGCTCATGTACATGAACACCGCCGGATTGGATCCGAGGATCAGTTCCGAGGCGGCCCAGGCAACCGAGGGCGAAGCGCCCATCCCCCCTAGGTGCGACGGCACGAACAGGCGCCACCACTCGCCCTCCATGAGGTCGGCGTAGGACTTCTTGAACGACTCCGGCAACGTGACACTGCCGGTGCTGGAGTCGAAGACCGGCGGGTTACGGTCGGCGTCCGAGAACGACTCGGCAATCGGACCGGTCGCCAACCTGTCGACTTCGACGAGTACCTCGTGGGCCGTATCGCGATCCATGTCGGCGAATGGGCCGTGTCCGAGCGTCCGGTCGGCGCCCAGCACTTCGAACAGGTTGAACTCAATGTCGCGGAGGTTGCTCTTGTAGTGCCCCATGGTTGTCTCCCGGGGAAGAGCCGGCCTCGGTGCTCACCGATGGGGCCGGCGTACTCCTACTGGCCAGTAACTCATACCCATGCTACCCGCCGGTAACCATCCTCGGTACAGATGCGTGGAACTCGGAACAACAAGTCGGAGCGAACCGGACCCACGACATTACGTGGCAAAACTTTCCGTGACCGGAAGGTGCCCGATTCTGTGACGGGAAGATGTCCGGAAGGCCGAAGGAAGCGCGATCATGCCTCTTCCGCACTCGGAATTCCTCTCCGGATCCGAGGTCCGGCAGCCGATCGGAAGGCTCGACAGGCCCAGGTTGCCTGCCACCGGACGGACGTGCGAAAACCCGTGAGATCGGGAAGCTAGGACACGTCACTCCAACGAAGATTGCCGTCGGGATCGCGCAGACAGACCACGGGACGCCCGTTCGCACCCTGGACGACCCGGCCGGTGTCGGTGACGGCACACTCGGCGCTCGGTGCGGGAGCGGCCGGGTCGGGCGGCGGCGGGCTTGCCAGCCCCCAGCGCGGCTGGCCCGCATCCGTGCGCTCGCAGTACAGGAGCAGCCCGTTGATGGCCTGTCGCGCAGCGGTGTCGCGCTGCGGCACGCACGGCTGGCCCACGAACACCGGAAACGACCGGTTTGCCGGACCGGCAGCCGGCGAACCGCCGGAGGCATCTCCCGGCACGGCGGGATCATTGTTGTTCAACCCAGGCCGGGATGCCCTGGGGGAGGCCTGCGCATCCGGTCCGACAGTATGCGGATCAGGCCCTTCGGGATCAGTCCCACCCGGGCCGGCGGCACCCGCCCCACCGGCTCCGGACTGCGGCGGCTCGGTCCGGTCACCTGGGTCATCTGGAGGAACGGCCGGGGAGGCCGCAGTCGAGGTCCGTGGCGCGGACACCTCGATATCGGTCGCGGCCGAACCGCACCCGGCCAGCAGGACAGCCGCCAGCCCGACCGCCACGACAGGACCGACCATGCTTCGGACACGGGCCGTGGCATCAGCGCCTACACACCCGCGTCCTACATGTCCAGCCGCCACACCGTCCAGCTTAGTAGCCCGACGATTTAAAGCCTCCAACGGCGCGCGAAAGAAACATGATCGCACCGCCTTCGGCCATCCAG
>NZ_CAAAFT010000495.1:9075-10333 GCF_900634765.1 Candidatus Protofrankia californiensis
AACGGCGCGCGAAAGAAACATGATCGCACCGCCTTCGGCCATCCAGGGCGCCCGGCAACTACGGACGCGGCGTCACCGGATCGAGGCACGCACCTCGCCTCATCGACGGTACTGTGGGACAGATCACGATCATCAGAAACGACTGACATCCCCATCCCGGCCCGTACGACATCTGTCCGGCCTACGATCCGGCACATGGTCGCCTGCCCGACATGTGGAAAGGCCAACCCGGAAGAAGCACGCTTCTGCTTCTCCTGCGGTACGCCCCAGCCCACGTTCGGGATCGGCGCCCGCAAGACCGTCACGATCCTGTTCTGCGACGTCACCGGATACACGGCCATCGGTGAGCAGCTCGACTCCGAACCGCTGCAACAGGTCATGTGGCGGTTCTTCAGCGCCGCCCGCGAGGTGATCTCCTCCCACGGCGGCAGTGTCGAGAAGTTCATCGGAGACGCCGTGTTCGCCGTCTTCGGCATCCCCGTCCTGCACGAGGACGACGCGCTGCGGGCCGCCCGCGCGGCGTGCGAGATCCGCGCCAGCATGGACGTGCTCAACGCCGACCTGCAACGTGACTGGGGGTTCCGGTTCCGGATCCGCATCGGCATCAACACCGGCGAGGTCACCGTCGGCGGGCCCGGGACGGGCGGCGGCGTCACCGGGGACGCCGTCAACGTCGCGTCCCGACTGGAGGAGGCCGCCGACCCCGACGAGATCCTCATCGCCGACGCCACCCTGCGGCTGATCCGCCCGCACGTACGTGCCGAAGCGGTCGGACCGCTCGTCGTCCAGGGCAAGAAAGCACCGCTGCGGGCCCACCGTCTGATCGATCTGGCCCACCCCGGCATCGGCCCGGGGGCGCGGTTAGCCCCGGACGGCTTTGCCGCACCCGTGATCGGCCGGGACCGGGAACGCCGCCGTCTGGACGACACCCTCGAGCAGGTGATCGAGGAACGCACCTGTCACCTGTTCACCCTGCTGGGCCCCGCCGGTATCGGGAAGTCCCGGATGGTCCGGGAATTCTGCGAGGCAATGGCCCCGCGAGCGACGGTGCTCACCGGACGTTGCCTGTCCTACGGCGAGGGCATCACCTACTGGCCGCTGATGGAGATGGTCCGTCAGGCAACCGGCATGTCCGCCGACGAGAGCGCACCCGAGGGCCGTCGCCGCCTGCGCGAGCTGCTGGAAAAGGTCAACAACGTCACCGGGGACGCCGCCGCCGTGGTGGACGGGTTAGCCCCCCTGGTCGGACTCGGCGGCG
>NZ_CAAAFT010000495.1:10659-11133 GCF_900634765.1 Candidatus Protofrankia californiensis
CGCCGCCGCCGTGGTGGACGGGTTAGCCCCCCTGGTCGGACTCGGCGGCGCCGAGGTCGGCGCGCAGGAAAGCTTCTGGGCGGTGCGGACCTTCCTCGCCGCGATCGCCGAGAAGCGTCCGCTGATCGTCTGGTTCGACGACGTGCACTGGGCGGAGCCGACCCTGCTGGACCTGATCGAGCACGTCGCCGACTGGTCCCGGGAAGCGCCGATCCTGCTGCTGTGCCTGGCCAGACCGGAACTGCTCGAGGAACGCCGGACGTGGGGCGGCGGCAAGCTCAACGCCACGTCCATGCTGCTGCAGCCACTGAGCGAGGAGCGCTGCCAGCGCCTGATCCGTACTCTGATGGGCTCGAACGACCTCGACCCCGCGCTGGTCTCGCGCATCACCGACTCGGCCGCGGGAAACCCGCTGTTCGTCGAGCAGACACTCGCGGCTCTCGTCGACGACGGGCTGCTGCGCCGCGAGGGCGA
>NZ_CAAAFT010000495.1:11328-16983 GCF_900634765.1 Candidatus Protofrankia californiensis
ACACTCGCGGCTCTCGTCGACGACGGGCTGCTGCGCCGCGAGGGCGACCACTGGATCGCGACCGGCAACCTGGGCTCGGTCCAGGTCGCCCCGACGATCTCCGCGCTGCTCGCCGCGCGCCTGGACCGGCTCAACATCCACGAACGGCGGGTCCTCGAACGCGCCGCCGTGGTCGGTCAGCGTTTCTATCTGGACGCGGTCGTGGAGCTGTCCGCCCCCGCGGACCGGGCGTCGGTCGCCGAGCACTGCCTGTCGCTGGTCCGCAAGGAGCTGGTCCATCCCGACCGTTCGGACCTGCCCGACGTGGAGGCGTTCCGGTTCCTGCACGTCCTGCTGCGTGACTGCGCTTACCAGGCGACGTCGAAGCGGCAGCGGGCAGACCTGCACCGGGGATTCGCCGGCTGGCTGCAGGCCCGGATGGCCGGGCGTCCCGGTGAGCACGACGAGCTCGTCGGCTACCACCTGGAGCAGGCCTACCGGTACCGCGTCGAGCTCGGGCTGCGCGACGCCGAAACCGCGGAGCTGGGGCGGCAGGCCGCCACCTGCCTGATCGAGGCCGCCGACCGGGTCCGTCAGGGCGACGAGACAGGAGCGGCCGGGCTCCTCAAACGTGCGATCAAGCTGCTGCCGGTCACCGATCCGCTGCGCGTGCGCGCCGAGATCGACCTTGGCTGGGCCCTGTACTCCTTCAGTCGCTTCAGCGACGCCGAACGCATGCTGCGCCAGGCAACCGAGCGGGCCACCCGGATCGGCGAGGCGGGCCTTCGGGCGCACGCCCGCCTCGCCCACCTGCGGCTGATGTTCGCCACCAGCCCGGAGGGACTGGTCGCCGAAACCCTCGGCGAGGCGACCCGGGCACTACCGATCTTCGTGCAGGGCGGGGACGAGGTCGGGGCCGCGCTCGCCTGCCGCAGCCAGGCCGCCGCCTACATGGCGGCCGGTTGCTACGCCCTGGCGGAACGGGCGATGCAGGCCGCCGTCCGCCACGCCGAGGAGTCCGGCGTGCTACGTGACGCTCAGGCCACCAGGCGTGACCTCGTCCACCTGCTCAGCCTGGCGCCCCGGCCGGTCGGCGAATCGATCGAACGGGCGCAGCGGGCGCTGGCAGGTGTCGGGGACGACCGCGGCCTGCGCCGGTCCCTGCTCGCTCAGCTGGCGCTGCTGCACACGATGGCGGGGGACATCGATGCCGCCATGGACCATCTGGCCCGGGCCGAGGAGATCATCTGGGACGTGCGAAGCTCCCGCGGAGACCCGCTGTACGGGGGTTTCGTCGTCGCCCGGATCGCCCTGCTCACCGACGACCTCGACACGGCCGAACACGAACTGCGTCGTAGCTGCCGCCGGCTGGCCCGGATGGGTGAGCGCGCGCACCTGGCCACGCGTGCCGCGGCCCTCGCCGACGTCCTTGTCAAGATCGGACGCCTGGACGAGGCCGCCACCTATGTGTCGCGTTCCCGCGACGCCGCCGCCGGCGACCAGGTACCCGCCCAGGCAGGCTGGTGCGGGGTGCACGCCAAGCTGCTCGCGATGCGCGGCCGGGATCGGGAGGTCGAGGCCGTGCGGTTCGCCGAAGCCGCCTGTGATCTCGCCGGCCGGACCGACGACTGGGACGCGCAGGCGCAGGCATGGCTGACCTATGCCGAGGTGCTCTACCGGACCGGGCAGGTCGACATGGTCCGGCCAAAGGTCGACACCGCGGTCGCCTGCTACGAGAAGAAGGGCAACCTCACCGGAGCGGCGCTGGCCCGCCGTCTGCTGGACAACCTTTCCGGCTCCGCCTAGAGGGCCAAAGGCAGCGCGATCATGCTTCTGGCGCGCTGCCGGAGGCCCAAGTTCCCGGGTCGATGAGCTCCTGCCACCCGTCTTCAGGCTCCTGCCAGCTGCCGTCGTCCGCAGGATCGTCAGGATCCCGCAGGCGGGGCACAGGGCCTGCGGGCACGGGCCTCTTCCTGAAGGTAGTGCAGCTCCGCGGCCCACAGCCGGAAGCGTTCCAGCGCGTCCAGCTCCGCTGACAGCGCGCGGGCGATGCGAGTGATCGTGAGACGTTCCACCGGGTCGCGCAGCCACGGGCGGTCGGCTGTCTCCTCCTCGGTGGCCCGCTCGTAGGCCGCCCGGTACAGGACGATCTCCGCCTGCGCGATCTCGATCTGCTCAACCAGCATCCGCGTCCGTGCTCTGAGCTCGGAGTCGGTCGGCACGGACCGCCTGACCGGCCAGGGCCCGTTGTAGGGCCCGCTCAACGGTGGGCCGCCCGGGTCAGCCGGTTGTGTCACGGCGGACCTCGGCATGGCAGACATGGTGACAGGCACCGATTTCGGGCCGGCGCCCGGCTCGGCGCGGTAAGCATATCGCCGTCGGCCGCGTCCGGCCGGCAGCTACGAGGACGCTCACCCCCTATGTACGAAGTCATCGGCAGGAAGTGAATGCCCTGCAACCGTGGGTAAGACCGATGACGAGATAGCGGAAAGAGATTACATCGGAACTTTCCGTGTTGTCGGTAGAGGCTCTGGGGGCACGATGGCCGGATCGGTGGCGGTTGTGCTGGGATTTCCACTCGTTCTGATGATCGGCATGCTGGCCATGCAGCGAGTGGAACGAATGATCGAAAGGGTACGACGGCCTGTGCTTCGGGCGGTCCCGGACCTGGATGACACCTCCGCCGGGGAGGTCGAGGACGCCAGCCCGCCACCGACCCGGCTCCTGCGCCTAATCGTGTCCAGGCACGCCACCCGCCCCTGACCTGTGGCTGATCTGTGCGTGGGTACCGCCCGGAGCATTCCAGCGGACTCGGAACACCTCAGGGGATAGGGGGTAGGGCGTGTCAGGGGCCGTCAGCGGGCAACCGTCAGCGAGCAGGAGCCGTCCGGGCCGGTGCTCGCTCGATGCGGGGAGGGGAAGCCGGTCAGCGCGCGGAGCTGGTGGCGGTGGCCCTGGCGGTCCCGGACGACCGCCGCGGCCCGGGATCGACCTGCAGCCGGCCGGTCAGGCCGGTGGAACGCAACAAGGCCATGAACGCCGGGGACGCCCCCCGGATTCGCAAGGTCGAGTGGATACCCCGCAATAGCAGGTCAGCCCGCAGGAGCGCCGCCATCCCCGCGATATCAATGGCGGTCAAACCGCCGACATCCACCACCACGTCGGTGCCGCCCTGGCCGAGCAGCTGGTGGATTTGCTGACGGAATCGCAGCCGGCCGCGGGTGTCGAGCTCGCCGTCGAGCACGATGGTCACTTCGCACCCGGACTGCGTCACCGACATCCGCAGCCGACCGGCCTGCACCTGCATACTTCCGCCCCCCGGTAATACCGCCGGCTCCCCGCCGCTGTCACCCGTGCCAGACCCCCGGACGAGAATCGTCAACAGCCGTGGTCTTTCCCCGAGTCACGAGATACACACACTCGATACAGCGATACTACCGAGGGTGACCAAAGATTCCGACTCCCGCGAGCGCGGGCCGTGCGGGAGCCGCCGGGCAACCGGCCGGTCAAGTCCCGGGTCATCGGGCCCAGTCCTGGGTCACCGGAAGGTGCGCCGAGCCGCACGAAAGCGACGAATGAGACTGTTGGTGGAGTTGTCATGAGTCAGCTGCCCGGCTGTACCGTCCGTGACATCCGCCGACAGCTCCGGAATGATCCGCTGCGCCAGCAGCTTGCCGAGTTCCACGCCCCACTGGTCGAAGCTGTTGATGTCCCAAAGCGCACCCTGGGTGAAGACCTTGTGCTCGTACAGGGCAATCAGCTGGCCGAGAGTGAACGGCGTCAGCCGGTCCGCAAGAATCGTGTTCGTCGGGCGATTTCCGGGAAATGTTCGATGTGGGACGAGTTCGGGGTCGACTCCCTCGGCGGCGACCTGCTCGGCGGTCCGGCCGAAGGCGAGCGCCTCGGTCTGGGCGAAGAAATTCGCCATCAGCAGGACGTGATGATCCGTCCCGCCGTCCCGTACGTCGCGACTCGTCGACACGTCATGATTCGGATGAAGAAAGCCGATGAAGTCTGCTGGAATCAGTGTGGTGCCCTGGTGGATGAGCTGAAAATAGGCATGCTGGCCGTTGGTTCCAGGCGTTCCCCACACGATCGGGCCGGTGGATACGGACACCGGCCGGCCGGCCCGGTCCACGGACTTTCCGTTGCTTTCCATGTCGAGCTGCTGCAGGTACGCCGGGAATCGCCCCAGGTAGTGGCTGTAGGGCAGCACGGCATGGGTCTGCGCGCCGAAGAAATCCCGGTACCACAGGCCGAGCAGACCCAGCAGCACCGGCAGGTTCCGGTTGAACGGAGCCGTCCGGAAATGGACGTCCATCGCATGGAATCCGGCGAGCAGGTCGCGGAAGTGCTCCGGCCCGATCGCGAGCATCAGGGAGAGGCCGATCGCGGAGTCCAGGGAGTACCGCCCGCCGACCCAGTCCCAGAACTCGAACATGTTGGCACTGTCGATACCGAACTCGGTCACCTGCTCCGTGTTCGTTGACACCGCCACGAAGTGGAACGGGACGGCGTCCGGCCCCAGCGCATCGGTCAACCAGGCTCGGGCGGTGCGGGCGTTCGCGAGCGTCTCCAGGGTGGTGAACGTCTTGGACGAGACGACGAACAACGTCTCGGCCGGGTCGAGGTCGTGTGTCGCCTCCCAGATGTCGGTGCCGTCGACGTTGGACACGAAACGAAACCGTATCGACCGGTCGGAATAGTCCAGCAGCGCGTCGTATGCCATGGCCGGGCCGAGGTCCGACCCGCCGATTCCAATGTTCACGACCGTCCGGATATGCTTTCCGGTGGCTCCCCGCCAGACCCCGGAACGGACCTTGTCGGCGAACGTGGACATCCGGTGGAGCACGGCGTGTACCGCAGGCACCACGTTCACGCCGTCCACTTCGATGACGGCTTCCGCGGGGGCGCGCAGCGCAACGTGGAGCACCGGCCTGCCCTCAGTCGAATTAATCCTCCGGCCGGTGAACATGGCCTCGATCTGTTCCCGTAGTCGCGCCCGTTCGGCCAGGGCGACCAACAGTTCCACCGTCTGGGCGGTGATTCTGTTCTTGGAAAAGTCGAGGTAAATGCCGTCGGCCTCCGCGGTGAGCGTCTCACCTCGTTGTGGATCATCAACAAAAAGGTTGCGCAGATGAACACCGGCGAGCTCTGCATGGTGCTTCTCGAGCGCTGCCCATTCCGGCGTTCCCGTTATCAGGGAATCATGCTGGACAGCACCAGGGGACGGCTCGATGGGCGACATGATCTTTGGGAACCTCCCGGTTGGACGGCTGCGGGCGCGTCTGCGACATGCTCACGATGCTGCATGCTCCGCGCCAGGTCCACGTCACCGCACACCGGGCAGGTCATCGCGCGCGTCACCGGGCGGGTCACCGTGGCGGCACGGTCCCACCAGGAACCAGCGCAAGCCGTCCACCAGTCCATGTGACGCTGCGAATACACATAAGTCACGAACGTGACCAGCCGCTACCGACTATGATTTGTGTCACCTGTCCGTCAGCGCCAGCCGTGACCCGTGACGGGATCGGCGGACGGTGACGGTCGTACACTCACGACTGTTTTGCGGCTCCGGCGCGGATGCGGGAATGCTGTCCATACGGTGGCGGACGGAACTGACCTTTGTTGATCGATCGCTCGCTGGTGGAGACCGCTCTCCCCGGATACCAGGTC
>NZ_CAAAFT010000495.1:17008-18740 GCF_900634765.1 Candidatus Protofrankia californiensis
GACCTTTGTTGATCGATCGCTCGCTGGTGGAGACCGCTCTCCCCGGATACCAGGTCGAAGGCGAACTCGGCCGCGGTGGCTATGGGCTGGTCCTCGGTGGCCGGCATCGGCTGATCGGCCGGAACGTCGCAATCAAGGTGCTGCTCGACACGGCCGGCGACGCGGACCTGCGGGCCCGCTTCCTCTCCGAGGCCCGCGTCCTGGCCGAACTCGACCATCCCCACGTCGTACGCATCCATGACTACATCGAGCATCAGGGCACCTGCCTGCTGGTCATGGAACTGCTGCCCGGCGGCACCCTGCGCCAGCGGTTGGCGACCGGCCCGGTCCCCGCGGAAGCCACCTGCGCGCTGGGTCTTGCCGCCGCGGCGGCGCTGGACGCCGCGCACGCCCACAACGTCCTGCACCGCGACATCAAGCCCGACAACATGATGTTCGCCTCCGACGGGCTGCTCAAGGTGACCGACTTCGGTGTCGCGAAGATTTTCGAAGGGACCGAGACGACCGCCAGCGGGGTTCTCGGGACACCGCGTTACATGGCTCCCGAGCAGATCACCGGGGGACGCCTGTATGCCTCCACCGATCTCTATGCGCTCGGCGGAGTGCTCTACGAGTTACTCGCCCAACGGCCTCTTTTCGGCCGTGCCCTGTCCGTGGGCGCGCTCGTCAACCACCATCTCAATGTCACGCCGCTCCCGCTGGAGGGCATCCCCTCCGCCGTCAACGCGGTCATCATGCGCACGCTGGCCAAGGAACCCGCCGCCCGCTTTGCCGGCGCCACTGAATTCGCCCTCGAACTCGCCCGGGCCGCCACGAGCGCGTTCGGCCCGAACTGGCTCACCCGGTCCGGAGTCAAGGTGCGGCTGGACGACGAGGTGCGACACGTCGCGCTGGGCCAACCGTCCGGGCCGAATGCGCGCGTCCAGGGATCGCCGGCATCGCAACCCCGGCAGCCACAGCAACCCCAGCAGCCACAACAATCCCAGCAAGCCCGGATGCCGGCATCCGGGCCCCAGCCACCGCAACCGTGGCCCGCGGGCGCGCAGCCTCAGTCGGGATGGTCCGGGCCCCAACCGCCCCAGGCATACCAGCCCCCACGCGGCCTCCCGCGCGACAGCCCTGCCGACCCCGGCCCCCGGGCCGATCATTGGGTGCCGCCGTCGGCGTACACACCACCGACCCGGCAGGCCGGCGGGCACACGCCCCCGCACAACAACTTCGAGCCGATGGCGCGGGGGGCGCGGGCGGCATACCCCCCGCCGGGACGCCCCGGTACGGACTGGTGGCAGGCCAACCCGTTCGTCCCCGGCGCCGGGCAGGGCTCCGGGCCGTCCGGACCGCAGGGTGTGCAGCTACCCGGCCCTGCGCAGCCACCCCAGGGACCCGGTCCGGGGTGGCCGAACGAGCGGCGGCGGTCGTCCCGTCGGGTATGGCTCATCGCCGGGGTCGCGTTCACAGCGATCGTCGCGCTGATCATCGGCATCACGCTGCTGGGAACCAGAGGTGGTGACAGCCCGCCCCCACCACACTCGGCGCTGTTCCTGCCGGGCATCGCCTACTCCGGCGCGGCGCTGAGCCTTCCCGAGCTGGACGCGTACGACATCACGATCGACCGGGCGGGCGCACTATACGTCACCGACTGGACCAGTAACCGGGTACGTAAGATCCAGCCTGACGGAACCGTGGTCACCGTCGCCGGTACCGGGACAGCGGGCTTCACCGGGGACGGCGG
>NZ_CAAAFT010000495.1:18914-24087 GCF_900634765.1 Candidatus Protofrankia californiensis
GAACCGTGGTCACCGTCGCCGGTACCGGGACAGCGGGCTTCACCGGGGACGGCGGCCCGGCAGACCAGGCGGAACTGAGCAGCCCGGCCACGACCGCTGTCGACTCGGACGGAAACGTCTATGTCAGCGACTCGAGCAACCAGCGCATCCGGAAGATCGACGCGATAGGGATCATCACGACGATCGCCGGCACCGGAACGGCGGGCTTCACCGGGGACGGCGGCCCCGCCACCCAGGCCCAGATCAACAATCCCAACGGGCTGGCACTCGCCGCGGACGGCTCGATCTACATCGCCGACTACGGCAACCAGCGCATCCGGAAGATCACTCCAGACGGGATGATCTGGGCCATTGCAGGTAACGGCACCAAGGGTTTCTCCGGGGACGACGGCCCCGCCACGGCAGCCCAGATCAACAATCCCAACAGCATGGCCGTAGCTGCCGACGGCACCCTCTACGTGTCCGATCTCGGCAACGGGCGGATTCGCAAAATCATGACAAACGGCATCATCACGACCGTCGCCGGAAACGGGACCTACGGCTACGCCGGGGACGGCGGCCCGGCCATCCAGGCCGAACTGCGCATTCCCAGCGTCGCCATCAGCCCGGACGGTGTCCTCTACATCGCCGACTACGGCAACCAGCGCATCCGGCGGGTGACCGCCGACGGGGTGATCGCCACGGTTGCCGGCAACGGGACCGTGGGCTCCGCCGGGGACGGCACGGCCGCGACCCTGGCGCAGCTTTCGAGCCCGACCGGCGCCGCCGTCGACGGTGCCGGCAACCTCTACATCGCCGACGACAAGAACGACCGCATCCGGCGTGTCAGCCCCAAAGGCATCATCACGACCGTTGCCAGAGTCCAGTAGACCGGCCAGGAGCAGTCGGATCATGATCCTTTCCGCGTGTCGCCGACCACCCGAACAACCACCGGCCGCCGGTAGTGTGACCATATTTCCTGGTCATTTCCTTTTTCCTGTGCGCCGGCAGCCCCGAGGAACCGAGTAGGACCACGACATGGCAGTCGACCAGGCACGGGTAGCAGCCGCGTTACCGGACTACGACGTCGGTGATGAGCTCGGCCGCGGGGGCTTCGGTGTGGTGCTCGCCGGGCGGCACAAACTGATCCACCGCGACGTCGCCGTCAAGGTGCTGCACGAGGACGCCAGCGGGATCGAGGACGTCCGCGAGCGCTTCCTGGTAGAGGCACGGCTGCTCGCCGGATTCGACCATCCTCATGTCGTCCGTGTCTACGACTACGTGGAACGTGACGGCCTGTGCCTGTTGGTGATGGAAAAACTGACCGGCGGCAGCCTGCGCCGGAGGTTCACCGGCGGGCCGGACGGCCAACAGCAACGTGATCATGCTCTTTCCGCACTGCCAGAGGCCCGGACCACCGGCGGGCCGAGCCAGTTGGCGGCCTGCGCGATCGGGCTGTCGGCCGCCACCGCGCTCGCCGCGGCACATGCACGGGGCATCCTGCACCGGGACGTCAAGCCGGACAACCTGCTGTTCACCGACGCCGGTCTACCCAAGATGACCGACTTCGGCATAGCCAAGATTCTCGAGGCCACGGCGACCACCACCACCGGGCTGGTGGGCACGCCGCGCTACATGGCGCCTGAGCAGATCACCGGCGACCGTCTCAGCCCGGCGACGGACCTGTACGCTCTCGGGCTCGTCATCTACGAACTGCTGGCCGGACGGCCCCCGTTCGACCGGCACCTGACCGTCCCGGCAATGCTGTACCACCATCTCAACGTGCCACCCGCACGGCTGGCAGAGGCGCCGGGCCCGGTCGCCGCCGTGATCGGGCGCGCGCTGGAGAAGAACCCACCCGCGCGGCACGCCTCCGCCCAGGAGTTCGCCATCGATCTGGCGCTGGCCGCGGCCGGCGCCTATGGTCCCGGCTGGCTCACCGCCAGCGAGGTGCCCACGAGCCTGCCGGAGGCCGTCACCGAAGCGGCGCGGGGCAACGCGGCGGTCGCGACCCGATCCCCGGTATACCCGCGCCCAGCGGGGGCAACGGCAACCCCGCCGTGGTGGTTGGCATCCGGCGCGGACACGGGCACCGACACGACACGGCGGGTCAGACCACCGGACGCCTCACCGGCTGCGGCAACGGATCCACCGCCTGGTGAGCTCCCGAACGGCACGTTGGCAGGCAGCCGGGAGCCGGGCCGGAAGTACTCCGGGGTGCGTGGCTTCGGGGCGCGTGGCTCCGGAGCACGCGGCTCCGGGGCGCGCGGTGCGGTCGCCTTGTTCGGGAAGCGGCGTAACCGGATCGGGGCCGGTGTCCTTGTGATCACACTGGTTGCCGTCGCCGTCGGGTTCACGCGTGCACGCACCGGTTCCGACCCGCAACCAGGCCGGGCCGCATACAGCGGTCCCGCCCTCAAACTCGATCTTGTACAGGTGAACGGCCTCGCCATCGGCCCCGACGGGACCATCGTCGTGTCGGACGGCAGTGCCGGTCGCGTGCTGACCCTCAGCCAGGCCGGAGCCGTCCAGTGGTTGGCCGGCGCACGCAAGCCGTCGTCAACGGTGACACCGGGGGCGACCCCGCAGCCCGCGGCCGACACCGACGCCCGCAGGAAGGTGCTGGACTCGCCGGTCGCCGTGGCGGTCGACAAGGCCGGTGGGATCTACGTCGCCACCGGCACCTCCGACGGCCAGATCTTCAAAATCACAAAAGACGGCGCGATCGCCCTGGTGGCCGGCAGCGGCCCGGACGTGGATGGATTCACGGGAAACAACGGGACCGCGACCGCCGCGGAACTGTCGTACCCACGCGCAGTCGCAGTCGACAGGAACGGCGACGTCCTCGTTTCCGACGGCGCCCGAGTGCGGCGGGTCACGGTCGCAACCGGCAGGATCGCCGCGGTCGCGGGCTCGGTCACAGGCTCGGGCACCGCTGCCAAGGGAACCTCGGGTGACAACGGTCCGGCCGTCAACGCCCTGCTGACCAACCCGACGGACATCGTCATCGCCGGGGATGGCACCGTCTACGTCCTCGAACGGGACGCGAAAACGGTCCGGAAGATCAGTCCGAAGGGTGTCATCTCCCGCTTCGCGGGCACACCACCACCAGCGGCAGGCGCACCATCGTCCGCGTCGACAGCCACCGCCTCGCCGCCGCCGGTCGGCAGCGTCGGGGACGGCTCCCCGGCGACCGAGGTGACACTCGGCGATCCCGCCGGGATCGCACTGGCTCCCAACGGTGATCTCTACATCGCCGACTACACGAGCAACGTGGTCCGCCTGGTGAACGCGGCCACCGGGCTGATCAGCACCTTCGCCGGATCGCACACCGCCACCGATGCCGGTGACGGAGGTGACGTGCGCGAGGCACGGGTCTACGCGCCGACCGGGATTGCCGTCGACGGTACCGGTGCGGTCTACATCGCCCAGTACGGTGGCATCGTCCGCAGGGTCGGGCGGGACGGCATCATATCCACCATCCTCAAGCACTCCTGACGCCGTCAGGCACTCCCGACGCACGCCTTACCGGCCCTCACCCCGGCCTTATCCCGCACCGTCCCGCACCGTCCCAGACACACCTGGTCGCTTGCGGACATCATGATCCTTACGGACATCGAGCGATGACGGCGACGTTCAGCACCGTGCCTGCCAACGCAACCACGTGCCCAGGTTCCCGGACAGAAGGCGCCCAGAGTAGCCATTCGATTACGCAGACGAGTCATCAACGTGTCGGAGCACCGTGGACGGCGGGAGGCTCCGGTGAGCGTGGACGGCGCCTGTCCACCCCGTCTCCCGCGAGGTCCGGCATGACCGTGAAGAAACTGACGCACCTGTCCCTGCTCGCCCTTCTGATCTTTTATCTGGCGAACACGCCAAGTGATGCCGCTTACGTGGTCCGCTCGGCGGTCAACGTGCTCGGGGACGCCGCGGAGGGCCTGTCCCGCTTCGTCACCGACGTCGCATGAGTCGCGACACGCGGATCACCGTCCGCCGCTCCCGCCGCGAAGCCGGCGGATTCCTCCGATCATGCCCGGAGGGGCGGCCGGGGTTATGCGGGATACCCGGACGGCGGCGCCCACGCGGACACGCCTGGACGGAACGGGCCCACCTCTCACGTAACGGCCAGTCACGTGGCGGCCAGCGGGCGGGTAACCGCCACGATCGACGTCCAGTCCGACAGATCGGATTCGACCACACCCCAGCGGGCGCCCTTCGCGGCGATCACCCGGCCGTCCCCGACATACATCCCGACGTGGCCCGGCGCTGCGGGCGTGCCGTCGGCCCCGGGAATGAACAGCAGGTCACCGGGCTGCGGATCCACCGCGGACACCTGCGGACCCGCCCGCATCTGGTCGACGGTGACCCGCGGAAGCGACACCCCGATCTGCCGGTACGCCGCCTGCACCAGCGAGGAGCAGTCCCAGGCGTCCGGCCCGGTCGCGCCCCACACGTAGGGCTTGCCGATCTGGCTTTCCATGAACTCCAGCACCGGGGCCACGGCGGACGCGGACACCGTGCCGCCGGTGATGGCGTCGATGGCGTCGCCGTAGACCTGCGCCTGGGCGAGGATGGTCCGGACGTAGTTGCGGGTCTCCGTGTACGGCGGAACCCCTGCATAGGCAAGCACCGCACCCGGCCCGGCGTTGTAGGCCGCGAGCATCTTCTCCCGCGGGTCCGCCGAAACGGACGCGGTAGCCGCGGCCACGGCGCAGTCATAGCGAGCCGCGGCGGGGATGGCGTCGGCCGGGTTCCACACGTCGCCGTGGCCATGGATGGCCCAGGTCTCGGGCATGAACTGGGCAATGCCCATCGCGCCGACACCGGACCGGGCGTTCGGGTTGAAACCGGACTCCTGGTGAAGCTGGGCGGCCAGCACCGCCGGGGACACTTCGGCGCAACCGGCGTTGTTCGCGGCTTCGACGATCAACGGCAGGTACTCCGGCGGGATGCCGTCGGCGTTCCTGATCGTCCGGTGCTCGTCGGAGCCGTTGTTCTCGATGAACGGACCAGCAATGATCACGACGATGGCCGTGACGCCGAAGACGAACGCGACGGCGGTACCGACCAGCCCCAGGCCACCCCAGAGCATCCACCGTTGTCGGCGCCGACGCGCGCGATCCATGTCCGGGGCCACGGCTTAGCGGCCCGGCGCGTCGCCGTAGGAGTTCGCCAGATCCGCGCCGGCCACCAG
>NZ_CAAAFT010000495.1:24629-28940 GCF_900634765.1 Candidatus Protofrankia californiensis
CCACGGCTTAGCGGCCCGGCGCGTCGCCGTAGGAGTTCGCCAGATCCGCGCCGGCCACCAGCCAGGTGCCGTCGGTCTGGCGGAGCAGGGTGAGCGTCGGGTTCGACACCGTCTCGGCCCGGTCGCCGACGCGGTCGCTCACGGTCGTGCGCCGGACGTTCAGCAGCAGCACGGCCCGACCGGTGGCAGTGGTGTCGGTCCCGCCCAGCGGGGAGGTCGCGAGCACCTCAACGGTGGACCGGCTCCCCAGCGCCCGCAGCTCCAGCCATGCCCGAGCCGGCCCCTCGGTGGCGGCGGCCGGGCGCTCCCCGCCGAGCTGGGCGAAGAAATCCGGGGTCATGCAGGCGCGGGCGCGCAGCAGACCGGCGTCCGGCCCGCTGTCGGTCCGTGTGTCGTAGGACTGCCAGCGAGCGAAGCAGTCCCCCGCGACACTTCTGGGATCATGGGTGTCGAGCGGAGCGGAGGCCGGCGGTGATGCGGTGGCAAGCGGAGGGCCCGGCGGTTGGCTCGCGGCCGGCGGCGGTCCGGTCGCGGGCGGGGCGGTGCTCGCCCGCGCCACGACGTCGCGCACGGCCGAGCAGGCCGACACGCCACATATCAGCAACGGTGCCGCTGCCACCAGCACGGACAGTCTGGACGCACCCCGTGTGGGCATCCGCCCGACAGACATGCCGGAAAGGATCACTCCCTGCCATCCAGCCAGTCCCTGACCCGACCGCGGCGGATCCGCCACTGATGACCGACCTTGCGGGCCGGGATCTCCCGTTCGGACAGCAGCCTGAGCACCGTGCTCTCCGACAGCCGCAACCACACGACCAGCTCGTCGACCGTCAGCACGTCATCGTCTGCGGGATCCCTGCCTGCCGCGAACGCCGCCACCGAGACGCCCTCCTGTGCCACGCGACGGCCTCCCTCTCCAAGCACATACCGCCGGCGCAGGAAGTTACACCCACCCAAGCCACCCTGACGACCCCCAAAGGAGCCTTGTCATACTCGAACTGCTCGTGTTACATCGATCCGTCCGAAGTTCGAGCCAAGCAACCGCAAGCAGCAGTAATGGGCACCAATCAGTCGGAGAATATCACGGAGGTCGACAGCGCGTGACCGATGTGTCGCAGGAGCCCTACGGCGATGACGGTGACGCACGTCCCGTCTCACTGATCGGTACACGCATCCCCGCGCCGAGCCCACAGCAGGATTCGACGACCCGTGACCCGGCCTCCCCCAGCACCGCAACCAGCGGCAGTCCGCCAACCCCAAGATCTACTTCTATGGCCGGCACGGGCGAGGACACACAGACCGGACGCGTCACCAGGCGCCTGCGCCGCCGGTTGCGCGGCGCTCCGAGCGAGAGCGTTCCCGCCGGTGGTGACGACCCGCGCCAGGACGAAGCGTTCATGCTGCAGGACGCCGGAAGCCCCGCCACACCCCCAACGGTCACCCTCAGCGACCCCGAAGAACCTGCCGCCCCGGCTCCGGTCACGGTCAACGCGTCGGCCACCCTCGACGCTCTTGATCCACCACCCACGACGCCGGAAGCCGACGGTGCCGCCGGGAACCTCCCAGCCCAGCCAGTGGGTGACCCCGCGGTGACCACGGGCGATGCTGCGAACGCCGGTCCTGGAGTCGACGAGCAGCAGACCGACGCCGGCCGACCGGGCGCCGCACAGGCCGCGGATGCCCGAACCCCGGTAGTCCCCCCCACCACGGAACCGACCGGCGCGCCCACCACGGGATCGGCCGGCACACGCGCCAGCCACGGCCGGCCGAAAGCCGTCCACCACTCCGGCGTCCCTGGAGGGCGCACCGCACCAGCCACGGACGGTGCCGAGGCATCGGGTCCGACTACCCGGGAGACGGGTCCGGGGGAATCCGCACCGGGCAGCGACTACGCGCCGGCCGTACGGCCGTTCGTCACCGGGTCAGGCAGCCGTCCCACAGCCGCGGCACGACCCTCGGGTCGGCCGTCCGTGCACGCTCCCCGCATGGCGGTCGTACCTCCACTGACGGCAAAACCCTCGGCGCCCGCCCAGCCGGCAGCCCAACCATCGGCACAGTCGGCAGCTATCTCGACCGCCCCGCCGGCCGGAGCGCTTGAGTCGCCCCCTGCTGGGCCTTCGGGTTCGGCGCTCCCGTCGGCACCGGGTGAACCCGAGCCGGCGGCGACCAGCCGGCCGTCGGCACCGCTTCCGGCGGTACGTGAGCCCCGCAGCAGCCGCGAACTGTGGCCCTGGCAGGAGCCCTGGCGCGACGTCAACGACCTGGAGCCCTGGGAGGAAATCCCCATCCGGGAGTCCCTCGCCGACCGGGTCGCCGCGCCGCTGGAAGGCTCGTGGCGGATCGCGGTCACCTCTCTGATCCGCGGCTCGGGACGCACCACCGTCACGGCGATGCTCGGGATGACCCTCGCCAACATCCGCGCCGAACCCGTGGTCGCCCTCGACATCTCCGGTGACCTGGAACGCACGGAGACCATCGGTGACCTTGACACGGACGCCGGGTTCAGTGCATCGCTCGCGGAACGTGTCGGCGTCCGTCCGTCAGCAACGCTCAGTGACCTGGTCGCGGACTCGATCTCCTACCGTGCCCGCCGCGGCGGAACACCACGACCGGCCAGGGAGATTCGCTGGCTGATCAGTGGTGATGCCGGCGGGACATCCACGCCCGTCGCGGCCGCCGGGGGCCTCGACGTCCTGCCCGCCTACCGCCCCACCGGCGTCCACCATCCCACCGGCGCCTACCACCCCGCCGGGCAGGCCGCGTCAGGCGGACCGGGAGCGACCGGTCCCAGCGGTGCCGTTGCGGTTCCCTTCAGCGACACCAAGACACAACCGGCTCCTCTGGTAGCAGCCGGTATGCCAGGCCCACCTACCCCCCAGGTACTCGCCGCCGGCCTGCGCACTCTGGAACAGGCATACCCGCTGGTGCTCGTCGACACCCCGTTGGACTGGGACACACAGTTCGCTTCGATCACACTCCGCGACGCAGATGTGATCCTGCTGGTCGTACCGGCTCTCCCCAGTGATCTGGCCGAAGCGTCGGCCGCCCTGCGTGACACAACCAGCCTGCGTGCCCGCCGCGCGGGCCCACCACCGATGGTGATCGTAGCCGCGATGTCGGTCCGACGCGGACGGTGGTCGCCGCAGACCCGCTCGGCCGCGGCCAAGCTGGCCCGGCGAGTCGACGCGATGGTGCGCATCCCCTATGACATGCGCCTCGACGACGAGGTGCCCGACCACACCCGCACCGGTCGCCGGCACAGCGCAGGCGCAGCGCCCGGCAGCCGCACGCCGATCGCCTTCTCCCGGCTGCGGTGGCGCAGCCGGCGGGCATTTCTCCGGCTGGCCGCAACCATCGTCGATGCATGTGGTGATCTTGGCAACGCAGATCTCGAGAGCGGTGAGAGTGACGACACAACCGTCGCTGCCATCGTCACTTCCGAAGATCACAGTTTGATTCCGGGCGTATGATCCGACGACCTACGCGCCGGCCTGAGCACAGAAGGGAACAGCGATGATCGTCCATACTGTAACCGCGCAAGCGACGGTCGTCCTGGCGCAGGTAGAGGTCAAGCCCGACGACTCCAAGGCCCCCGGGATCAACGCACTCAAGGATCTCGTCAACGGCCTCGCCGCATACGCCGTGATCGCTGCCGTGGCGTCCGTGCTGCTCGGCGGAATCGCCTGGGCACTCGGCGAGCGGATGGGTCTCGACCGCACCTCGGCAATCGGTAAGAGTGGTGTACTCGCCGGCTTCGGGCTGGCCTTCCTCGTCGGCGCCACGGCCGCGGTCGTCAACTTCTTCCTCGCCACCGGAGCGACCGCATCGTCCGGCCCTGTCGAGCAGCCGCAGGGGTTGGGCCGGCCGGCCATCGTCCAGACGATCGATCCCGCGGACCACGTCCAGGCACTTCGCCATAGGTCTTCTGACCGGTTCTCGTGATGCCGACCGGCTGATATTGGGATGATGGGTCCGCTGTCGTCTCACGAGTAGTCGCGTCCGAGGTTGTCACACCGAGGGAGGGGATGTTGGTCAACCAGGCTGACTGGCCCGTGCGCCGTCTCGTCGGCCTCCTGGTGGCAACCGGAGCGGTGACTGTGACGGCCGGCATCCTCATTGGACGCTACATGATCCCGTCCTCTTACTCGGCAGGCATCCAAGGGCAGCCTGCGCCACGTATAGACACCCGTCCGACATCGGCGGCGTCGAAAGCCGTGCCTCCCACCGCGGTACCCAGGAGCACTCCGACCGGGAGCGAGACCACCGCACCTCCCACGCAGGCGGCCCGACAGATACCAGGCATGCCGACCC
>NZ_CAAAFT010000495.1:28986-29577 GCF_900634765.1 Candidatus Protofrankia californiensis
GCGTCAACGAGTTCGGGATCCCCGTCGGCTACCCCCACACCGAAGCCGGCGCCATAAGCGCCTGCGGCAATTACGTCGCCGCTTATTCTGCCACATATAATCGTGAGCCATCGCGCATCCATGCAATATTCAAGTCGATATCCGAAACATCAATAGCAAGTAAACTCGCGGACCGCATCATCGAAGTCGATAAAAATAATTCGACCAGCTACGGTGCAACTTCTATCAGCGATCCAAAGATCAGTTTTAATTCTCGAATTCTCGGGTTCGAGGTTCAACAGAAAACGCCCGATTCAGCCACCGTTTCTGTCTGGTCTTCAGCTAGCTTCGGGGCTTACGATAACACCGACACGAAACTACTCCCTCAAGTACGCTGGGGAACCGACGTATGCACGGTGCACTGGTTTGAGGATGACTGGAAAATTGTAGATGCCAGTGATGGTCCAGGCGGTCCTTCCATAACAGAAAGAGCTGCCGAGGGATACCAGCGGTTCACATACGTGAGAGGCCCAGGATCATGAGCGTCCAAGTTGATGGCGGTAATATAATCGCGATCAGCTTTAACCCGTTCACTCCGCTTAAAGGTGCTGC
>NZ_CAAAFT010000495.1:29948-36190 GCF_900634765.1 Candidatus Protofrankia californiensis
TTCTGATGGGACTGGCAGCTTCCTGGATTCGGTGGGTGCCGCGTTCGCGAACATGGCTGCGGACCTGTCGGCGTCCGTGTTCAGCTTCGCCACTCAGAAAACCGCGATCGACCTGAACCAGGACTACGTCGTCAGGAACTACAACATCGTCTTCGGTGTGGCGATCCTGGCCGTCACTGGCCTGTTCATGTGCGCCTGCATCGTCGGGGCAATCCGGGGGGACGCGCATCTGCTGGGCCGTGCGCTCGCGTCCACCGGTACCGCAATCTTCGGTTCCTTCGTCGTGCTGACCCTGCTGCAGATGGTGCTTTCCGCTGCCGACGGTATATCCGAAGCGTTCGGCGACGGCGCACCCCTGGGCGCAAGCCTGGTCGCCCAGCTGCGGGCTCTCCCACAACAGGGCAACTTCGCTCTCGATATGGTGCTGTCGCTGCTCGTGGCGCTGTTCTCGTTCGCGCTCTTCCTCGTCCTCTACATCCGCAAAGTAGCGATCATCGTAGTTGCGGTGTTCATCCCGCTGTACCTGGCCGGGCAGCCGGCGATGTCGACCCGCAACTGGATGAAGCGGGCCGTGGAGATCCTCGCCGCGCTCGTCTTCGCTAAGCCCGTCATTTATGCGATCTTCACCCTTGGTGCGAGCGTTGCCAGCGACTCGACCGGGTCGGCCATGGACCAGACGCTGACCATTCTCAGCGGCATTGTAATCATGGCTGCTGCAGTGTTCTCGCCGCTCGCTCTTCTCCACGTGATCGGGATGGCCGACGTTCAACTGATGCAGGCGATCGGCTCGGCGGGAAAGCGCGGCGCGGCGAGTTTCGGCCACGGCGCCGGCGCGCTGCTCGGCTCGTCGTCACGGGAGACCTTCCGGGGTATCGGTGGGCGGCTGCAGAACCGGCAGCGCAGCGGATCGGGTGTGGACGCGGGCCGGCCCTTCACCGGCGACCTCGCTCCGGTCGGCGCCGGCGCCATGGCCAGAGCGGGCGGCCGCCGCGGGTCCGGTGTCAGCCCGGCAACGCGGGTCGGTACCCCCCTCGCCCGGGCAGGCCGGGCCGGCGGCGGTCAGCCGGCGCAGGCCGCGGCCCGCTCCGCGGGTGGATCTGCGGGACGCGTCGGCGTCGGCTCGCCCGCGCCACGGACTCGCTCGGCAACCGGCGCGGGCAACCGGGTCACGGCGCCGAGCGCTACCGGCACCTCCGCGCGTATCTCCCACGCGGCTCCCCGAGCCGTGCCGTCCACCGCGGCGTCACCATCAATGTCACCTAAGGTAACCTCACCGACGCCACCCGTCCACCCCACACGTACCGGGGGAGGCTGAGCAGAGCGTGGTTGCCGAACGCACCTACCGGTTCGGACCGCTGGAACGCGGCGGCATCCTGCTCGGCATGCGCTGGCCCCAGTTGGGTCTGATGGTCGGCGTGATGCTGTGCATCCTCGGGGCGCTGCGATCCCCGGTCATACTTGCCCCGGGGTGGATCGCACTGGCCGGTGCGCTGGGGTTCATCGCGTTCGTCCGCGTCGACGACCGTAACCTCGATCAGTGGGTGCCGATCCTTTTCGGTTTCACGATGCAGAAGGTGATGGGCGAGACGGTGTTCCGTGGGGCGTTGTTCAGAACCGGCAACAGCTCCGACCATCTGTCTAAGACCGCGCTTCCCGGACCTCTGTCATCCCTGGTGATGCTGTCGGTACCGGTTGGCAACGGCCGTTACGTGGCGGTGGTCAAGGACGCCAGACGAGGGACGTTCACGGCGGTCCTGCAGGTGCAGGGTAGCCAGTTCGCGCTGCTGGAGTCCGGTGACCAGCAGGCCAGGGTGGACGCCTGGGGTGAGCTGCTCGCCGGGCTGACCATCGGCGGCGGGCGGCTGTCCCGCATCCAGTGGCTGGAACGCACGCTGCCGGACTCCGGTGACCAGCTACAACGGCACTGGCGGGTCCGGGGGCACCATGACGGCTCGTGGGCGGCCGAGGCATACCAGGAGGTCATCGACGCCGCTGGCCCGGTCGCCCAGCGGCATGAGACCTTTCTGTCGTTCCAGCTCCGCGCGCGCGACGTACGGCGGGCGGTTCAACGCGCCGGTGGTGGTGACCACGCGGCCTGCACGGTCCTGCTCGGCGAGCTGCGCACCATGGAGGCGGCGCTGGCCAGGGCGTCCATCAACACGGTCGGTTGGCTGCCACCACGCGCCCTGGCCGCGGTGATCCGGATGACCTACGACCCGTACTCCATCGAGATGATCGACGCGCGCGGTGGCGCGGCGTCCGACCGGGCCGGCGGCCTCACGGGGCTGCCGTCGGGCATCGACCCGGCGATAGCCGGACCGGTGCGCACAGTCACCAGCTGGGACCACTACCGCACCGATTCCGGGTTCCACACCACCTACTGGATCAACGGCTGGCCGCGGGTGCCATCCCCGGCCGCGTTCCTCGCCCCGCTGCTCATGGAAACCACCTGCCGGCGGACGGTCTCCCTCGTCGTCGAACCGATGCCTGGCCGCAAGGCTGAGAAGGCGGTCAACCGCCGCCGGATGGCGCATCTGGGCGAACAGCAGATGCGCGACAAGGTCGGCAAGGTGACAACCCAACGTGACATGGCCGAAGCATCCGAGGTGGAACGCCGTGAGCAGGAGCTCATCGCCGGGTTCGGCGCGTTCCGCTTCCACGGGTTCGTGACGGTCTCCGCGGACGACCTCGACGGCCTGGCCGAGGCGTGCGGCGAGGCGGAGACGCTGGCGTCCCGCAGCCGCCTGGAGATGGTCCGTCTCGTCGGCGAACAGGACCAGGGGTTCAGTGTTGCCGCGCTGCCGCTGGCCGTGGGGGTGTCATGACACTGCACCGTTCAGGCGGGACCGGAACCGACCGGGAGACCCGTCGTGAGCTCAGGGAACTGCAGCAGGCCGAACGTGAGGCGCAGCGCGGCGAACGGGCCGCCGCCCGGGCCGAACGGGCGGCGATCCGGCGGGCACGCATGGCGCTGCGCCGCGGCGAGCAACCGCCGCGGCTCGTCGGGCCGCACGCTGGCCGGATCTTCCACAGGCTCCGCCTGCCGTCCCACATGGAGACGACCGCGCAGATCGCCGGCATCTACCCGTTCGTCGTGGACGCCGGGCTCGACACCCCCGGCATGTACATCGGACGCCACGTCTGGTCCGGCGACTCCTTCGTCTTCGACGTGTTCGAGCTCTACCGCCAGCAGGTCATCGAGAACCCCAACTTCGCGGTCTTCGGCTCAGTCGGCTCACGCAAGTCGTCCCTGCTCAAGACACTGATCTCGCGGGGAGCCGCGTTCGGCTACCAGGCGGCCGTGCCCTGCGACCCGAAAGGCGAGTACACCCGACTGGCACGCCGGCTGGGCTGCGAGCCGACCTACATCGGCCCGGGGCTGTCCACCCGGCTCAATCCGCTGGACGCCCCGCCGCGACCACCCGGCATGGCGGACGGCGACTGGTCCCGGGAGGTCAAACGGGCCCGATCGGCGCTGCTGTCCTCGCTGATCGAGACCGCGAAGGGCGTGCCGCTCACCCCGTCCGAGCACACCGCCGTCGACCTTGCCCTCGACGTCGTGACCCGGCAGATCACCGGTGCCTCCACCGACCGGCAGGCGACCCCGCTGCTGCCGCACGTCCTGGACGCGATGACGAACCCGTCGGAGGCCGACTGCACAGCGCTGCCGGTGACCGCGACCGAACTGCGGGACTCCTCCCGAGACGCGACACTGACGCTGCGCCGGCTCACCCACGGCGCGCTCGGCGGGCTCTTCGACGGCCCGACCACCTCCCCGCTGGACTTCGACCGTCCGATCGCCGTGCTCAACCTCGAGCGGGTCCAAGGCTCCGACGAGATGATCGCACTGATCATGACGTGCGCACAGGCATGGATGGAAGCCGCGCTGATGCGCCAGGACGGCGTCCAGCGCTACGTCGTCTACGACGAGTGCTGGCGGCTGATGCGATTCGCGGGTCTGGTACGGCGGCTGTCCGCCCAGCAGAAACTTGCCCGCCAGTGGGGATGCGCGAACGCGATCGTCGCGCACCGGATCTCCGACCTGCTCTCGGCCTCCCCGGACTCCGTCGAGGTGGCCAAAGGCCTGCTCGCCGAGACCGCGATCCGCATCCTGTACAAACAGGCATCCGACCAGATCCCGGACACGCAGCGGGCGCTGGATCTGACCGACGTCGCCTCGGACATGCTGCCCCGGCTGGACCCCGGTTTTGCATTGTGGCTCATCGGGAATCGCGCGTTCTATGTCGAGCACATCGTCGGCGACCTGGAGATCCCGGTCGTTCTCAACGGCTCGAAGATGCACGGCGAAGTCGACAACGTCAACCTCGTCCTGGACGATCTCGATCCCGACGTGCTGGACGACTACGACTACCGGGACCGGGTCGATCCCGACGTCACCGATGACGACGGCGACTACGCCAACTATGATCCAGGTGTCGGTCACCATGCGGACGGGTTTGCCATCGACACCCCGCTCCCGGGCCAGGACGGGGTTTCTCCCGAAGAGATGATGGACACCTTTCCCTACGGCCCACTTTCCCGAGAAATCTAGCCGGCCGAAGACCGCGCGATCTGTTACCCGTTCTCCGGGTCCCAGGGCCGGGACGGATCGATCGCCTTGAACTGATCGTCGCTATCATCCGTCTGCGGATTCGGCAAAACGGCCGGCGCTTCGATCGCGAGCGGCGCCCCTTGTTCGAGCGCTACCTCTTGTTGTTGTGTCGCCGACGGCACGGCCTGACGAGCGGTGGAGGCAACTCTGGGCAGGAGGACGATTCCCGGATTGCAGTCGCCAAGTGCCGCCCGACGATCGCCCAACGACGAATCGATCAGAACGAAAGCGGTTGGTGGAAGCTGCTGGATCTGCGTCGGCTCGACGCTGAACTCGTAGACACGTTGCAGGACCGCGCCATCCTGACGGGAATCGGTGGCCGACAGGCTCTCGGTATTCTGCCAGAATTCCGACTGGGACACCGAGACCGACCGGCTCCAGCCGCTTGATTTTCCACCCTTCCCTCGTGAACCGCTGCTGCCCTCGGTCTCGGAGACGCTAACGCTCCCCCCTGCACTGGTGGATGTCCCGGCGGTGCGGCTGCTGCCGACCTGCCGAGTAACCTGGGAGAACACGAACTTGTGTCCGCGACCGACGAACTCGGCCGCGGTCTCGGCCTCCCTCGCATTCCCCAGCTGCATGATGAGCGTGGCACTGTCACCCGCACCGATCAGGCGTTCGGTGCCTTCCCCCAGATGCTCGAAAAGATTCACGAGACGAATTCCGGCGTTGGCCGCGTACCGGGCCATGCCTTCCAGAGCGGGCAATCCCATCCGGTCCCCACCGGCAACTACCAGGACGTCCGGGGAAGCATCGCCACGGCGGCGTCGGAGCTGGTGCAGGACGATCTGAAACAATACCTGGTCAGCAAATTCCTTACGAGCGGTGGAGGTGTCGCGGCTCGACGTAGCTATAATTCGGAGGCCGTGCACCGGCCACCACGGCTGTGGTGCGGCGGTCGTCGCCGTTTCCTCCCGACCGGCGAACCGCTTCAGGGACGCCCGCAGGTAGTGGATTTCATGCTGGATTCTTTCGCTTTCGCCCCACGCACCCACCCGGTTGGCGACAGTGTTCCTCTCCGCGGGTGAAAGGAGATCGGGGCCGTCATCCTGATCACGCCCCTGCAGCACACGCAGGCCGGCAGCGAGCCGGCTGAAGGTCAGCGGTGGATCCAGCCGCGTGGCGACAGCCGCGAGTATCTCGGCGTCAAGCACCCGAAGCGCCGGATCAGCGCCTCCTCCGCGGACCGTGTCGACGACGTCCGCGAGGAGCTCGGCAGCGTCTTCGGGGTCGACACCGTGCAGAAGCCCAAGCCCGCCGATATCAACAGGAAGATCGTTCACTGTGACCGGAAACTCGGCGTCGATTGCAAGCTGGGTAATACCGCCACCGATTCCACGCTCGCTGAAGTCGAGCAGGAGAATGCCGCCGCCGGATGCCAGAACCGAAGAGCCGATGGTCGCCAGCAGGCTCGCCCAGCCGTCACGAGTGCCGCCGAAGACATCGACCCGACTCGCGGTCGGTCGGGGCGCGAGTGGGTGGAACAGCAGCGCTGTCTCCCGCCGGGCACGGTCAGCGACCTCGTGACTTTCCACCGCCGCCCGCCAACCCGCGGTAGCGGACTGATACCTCTCCCACTCGGCATCGCGATGCTTCTGCCAGTCAGTCTTTTCCTGGACTATTTTTCTCC
>NZ_CAAAFT010000496.1:0-1924 GCF_900634765.1 Candidatus Protofrankia californiensis
ATATAAGGGTGGAGACGACCAGGGTTCTGGGAAGCCTACGTATACGATTTGTGAGATCGTCCTCGTATTTTTTGGTGTCCGGCGGGGGTGGCTCGTTCCATATTGGCGGCTGGTCACGGTAAGGATGGGGATTCACGCCGGGGTCGACGTATTCCCAGCCCCATCGCTCCCCCGGGACGAACAACCGTCGGGCGAGTTCAGAACCGGACATCTGGCTTCATGGATTGCAGCTCCACCTTCTGACGACCGCGATCGCAACGTCCATACCGACTTTGTGCTGCCAAGGTCGACATGGTAAGCCAACCTACCATCGAGCACCATCTGTGACGTTGCCATGCAGTCGGCGCGGGCTTGCGCATGGCCGCTGCGCCACGCAGCCGTACCCGGGACTCCGCTCAACCAGACCCCGCCTGCTCACCGATCCGGGTCCGACCGGCAGCTCGGGTCAGCTTCCGGCTCCGGCTCGTGAGCGACTTGCAACCGCCGCGGCCGTGGCGGCGGCCGTACCGAGCAGGGCACAGCAGACACCTGCCGCGACAACCGGGACGTGCCGGCTCAACGTGGCCGCGGACAGCCACACCCCAAGCCCGAGGACGGCTCCGAGAGCGCCTGCGGCAAGCACGGCGGACCTCCGGCGGGCGCCGCTGCGCAGCAGCCGGCGGGTCGACTCCAGGTAGGCGAGCGCGAACAGAGCTGCCAGCACACCGCCGGCGCCCATGGCACTGGCCAGCGGTGCCTGCTCCGGCTCGATCGTCACCTCCTGGACGCTGCTTGTGTTCACCTGGTCCAGCTTCACCTGCCCGTGGACGGCTCCTCCCACGATCCACCGGGTGAGCGGCGGAGCGGTGACGTCCGCCTGCCAGGATTTGCCCGCGTTCACCGTCACCGGCTCGCCGGTCGCGGTACCCAGCGGGATGCCCGCCACGGACAGTCGCAGGAACACCGTCATCGTTCCCGATTCCGCGGCTGTGCCGCTGATCTCCACGGGCTCGGCCAGGTCGATCCGCGCGGACGCGGGCGGGGCGACCCCGGCCACCCGCACGCCCGCGGCGGCGTCAGCGGGATCAGTGCTGACGGCCGGTCGTGGGGACGGCCACAGCACGGCGATCAGCACCACCAGCACGGCCGCGACCAGCGCGATCCCGGTCAGCTGCCGAACCGGAACCGACGACGGGCCACGGCGGTGTGCCCGACCCGGTCGCGACCCTGAACCCACCAGCTCCGGCACCGGGACAAGGGAGGCCTGATCGAGATCGACGATGTCCGGCGAGGGATAGTCCACGGGCACGCCGGGCAGAACCGACACCAGGTCGGTCAACAGCGCGAACTCTTCGCCGCGTGTGAACGGACCGCGCCGAGCCGACGATTCCAGGGCCGCCCGCACCGCCGGGGAAAGGTCTCGTACCGCCACTCCTGACCGCTCCAGCCAGCCGGGCCCGAACGCCTCGGACGCGGCGCCCGCGACGAACTCCGCGAGCCGTTCGGCGGTCGCCGGCCTGCGTTCGGGATCCCGGGCCAGCCCACGCATGAGAAGCTGGGCAAGCCCGCTCGGTACCTCGTCGCCGGGCAGCGGTGGCTCAGCCGCCTCCTGGCGTGCCCGAAACTGGTGGAACCCACCGTCGGTTGGGTAGGGAAGGTGTCCGATGAGCAGGTAGTACAGCATCGCCGTGGCCGAATAAACGTCGGTGCGGACGTCCAGGTAATCACCGCGGGACTGCTCCGGGGACATGTACCCGGGTGTACCGGCGATCACGAACCGGCCGTCCCGCGAGGCGAGGGTGGTTTCCCCGCCGATGACCCGGGCCAGTCCGAAATCGGTCACCTTGACCGCGCCGCGGTTGTCGAACATCGCGTTGCCGGGTTTGATGTCGCGGTGCAGCAACCCCTGGTCGTGGGCGGCCTGCACCGCGGAAAGGACGGCGAG
>NZ_CAAAFT010000496.1:2435-13588 GCF_900634765.1 Candidatus Protofrankia californiensis
CGGGTTTGATGTCGCGGTGCAGCAACCCCTGGTCGTGGGCGGCCTGCACCGCGGAAAGGACGGCGAGCACGGCCGCGCAGGACTGTTCCATGGTGAGCCCGGTCCGGCGGAAGCGCTGTGCGAGTGTCCCGCCGGGGAGATATTCCAACACCAGGGCACAGACCCGTTCCGGCGTACTCCCTGCGTCGACGGTCACCTCTTCGTCCGCGTACTCGTAAACCGTGACGATGTGCAGGTGGTTCAACCGGGCCAGGGCGCGCCCTTCTTCGTTGAACCGGAAGCGCATCTGCGGGTCGGCGGCGATCCGGTTCGGCAGGTGCTTGACGGCGACCGCCCGGTCAAGCCGTGGGTCCTCGGCCGCGTAGACGACACCGAACCCGCCGCGGCCGAGTTCGGCCCCCAACCTGTATCGCGGCAGGGCGGCCACCAGTGCCCGCGGCGGCACGGATGGATTGATCGTCACGAAGGCCCATCCTGACGCAGGTCCCATTCGCGGCGGCGGGGAATGCCGGTCGGGTCGGTGTCTTCCTCGAAGAACCGCGGGGGCGGCTGCCACGGCCTTTCGTATCCGCGCCTGTCCTCGTCCGCGCCGGGCGGCTGTGGCCGGACAACGGGCCGGGACGGTGGCTGCGCCGCAGCTGCCGACCGGACCCCACCGGCCGGGGAGGCAGTGCCTGCCGGGCTCGAGGTCCGGGCCTGGTCGGGGCTCAACGCACCGCCGGTGGGCAACTCGCCTGTGGGCGACGCGCCTGCGGACAACGTGCCTGCGGGCAAGGTGGCGGCCGGTGCGGGAGCGGGCGTAGGGGTGAGATAGCCCAGCAGAAAACCGATTCCCGCGGCTGCCGCGATAAAGGTCAGGTTGGACGACGTCGAGGGTGCTGTTACCCTCAACGCAGACAAGCTGACAATCGCGACAAAGCCGACTCCGCAGCCGGCGGGCGCGAACCGGACAGCCCGCCGCCACCGATTACGGGGGAGACGATGCCGCGCGAGCGCGACCAACGCAGCAGCCCACAGCAGGACCGTGACCACCAGTAGACCCAACCCGAACATGCCGTATGTGCAGACCAGCGTGCCGCGGATATCGGCGATACCGTCGGCCGAGGCGAGAGTGTCACGTTTCGCGTCACGTAGAGTCACCGCCATGGGCAACAGCCCGGTCGCCTGTCCATGCAGCTCCGCCATGTCGACGTCAATACTCCAGGTCAACGACGCGCCAGGGGGCACGTCCATCTTCACTGCGGTGTCGAAGACGAAAAAGGTGAGACCCAGCGCCGATCCGCTGACGCGAATCGATCGTATCCGGGCCAGATCATCCCGATTGTTGCGGACCGTGACAAGGACACGCGTCGGCTGGTCCGGATCGAGCGTGATCCGCCGCCCGGTGACGGAGACCTCGTTGACCACCGCGTCGAACTGAAGACCCCCGCTACCTGCGGCAACAATGCTGGTGGGGCGGTCGCCCGGCACGCCGCCGGCCGCGGCTGTGGCCAGGCCGGGTAACAAAACCAGGACCACCAACGCCACGGTGATCAAAACGGTGAGAGGCGCCGCGGCTCGCCGCGTCGCCTCTACGACAATGGCCACGGCGCCCCCCGAGAGTTCGCTTTCTATTGTGGCCTCGATGCTACTGTCATCATAGGAACAAGGCGGCAGTTGGACATGCTGTCCGGTATGCGACACGCCGCCACTCCTTTCGCGCTCCGGGGGCGTCGTGCGCTTTTCTTGTTCACTTTTACGCCGTGGAAGCATCAGGATCGCCCTGGCGGCTGTCCTGCCGTCGGTGATTCTGCTCGGCATGCTGGGCGTGGCATCCACGGCCACGCCCACACCGGCTCCCACCGCTCCCACGACGGGCGCGAAGCCGATCCCCATGACCATGGCTGCCACGGTCACTCCGCGTAGCGATACACCCGAGGCAAGCCCCACTACTGGTACGCCTGTGGAAAGCCCCACCGTCTGCCCGGAGGGAACCCCGGACGGCTGCCTGTGCCCGGACGGTTCAGTGGTGCCCGGTGGGCGGGAATGCACTCCGCAACCGTGTCCCACAGGCCAGCAACGCACCGGGGAGGGAACCTGCAGCTACCCACCGTGCCCCGAAGGGCAGCAACGCGGTGACAACGGCACCTGCGCCTATCCGCCATGTCCCGAAGGCCAGCAACGCGGTGAAGACAACGCCTGCCACTACCCACCGTGCCCGGCAGGCCAGGAACGCGATGCAAAGGGCATCTGCCACTACCCGCCGTGCCCCGAAGGGCAGCAACGCGGCGAGGACGGCACGTGCCACTACCCACCGTGTCCCACGGGTCAGGAACGCGACGCAAAGGGCATATGCCGCTACCCACCGTGCCCGGCGGTCCAACAGCGCGGCGAGGACGGGATCTGCCGGCCGACCCCTGTGACCTGCCCGGACGGCTCCACCGCGCGGACGCGGGAACAATGCCCGCCGCCACCGATCACCTGCTGGGACGGCAGTACGGTCGCATCTCGGGAACAATGCCCACCGCAGCACGAGACCTGCGCCAGCGGGGTGACGGTGACAGTCGGGCAGCCGTGTCCGCCGCCACAGACCGGGGACACCTGTCCTGGTGGAACAGCGCCGGACCGCAACGGCATCTGTCCACGGCCGTCGGTCTCCTGCCCCGGCGGCCTGTGGGTGCCCGCCGGGCAGCAGTGCCCGCAACCACCCCCACCCTGTCCGACCGGGTTCGTACGGACCGCGTCCGACAGGTGCGTGCCGGTCAGGCCAGGGTCCACGCCTGCGCAGCAGCCCTCCCCCGCCGCGCCCACGCCCTCACCCACGCCCCCAAGCCCGCTACCCGGGCAACTGGTGTTGGACAAACCGGTCGTCTCCGCCGGGGACACCCTGGTCGCCAATGGTGCCGGCTGCGCTCCGGCCGCCGAGGTCGTCATCACCTCCGAGGACGGTAAGACGATCGGCCGGACCGTCGCGGACGCGACCGGACGATTTTCCACGGTCGTGCAGTTCGCCACCTACCGGGTCGGAAACCGTTCGATCATCGCGAACTGCGGGCCGGTGCTGCGATCCGAGGTGAACATGGTGCTGTCCAGTTCGACCGGCGGCACGTCCAACACGTTCGTCCTGCTGTTGTTCTTCCTGCTCGTCGGTTCTCTCGTGGTACGCCGCCAGATCGGCGAGAGCGCCCAGCCGGACCCGCACGGCCGGCAATAGGAAGCAGAAAACAGATAAATAGGCAGCAGACGGCAGGAACCGGACACCGGGATGGACGACGGAAAGCAGGACAGGCGGGGAAGAAGGACGGGAGCGGCGGCGCGGGCAAGGGATGGCGGTGGCCGTGTACCACCGCTACCCACGCCGCCGCTCCCGTCTCGGCCCGACACCGGAAAGCCCTCCAGAGGGCTTCTGGCGGCGCGATCATTCCTCCTCCGCGCCGCCCCGGAGACCCCCCTCCCTGAGGCACTCAGGGGAACGGGCACCATCGGTGTCGGTTCACCCGGCGGCCGGGACACCGTCAGCCGGCGGCCGGGGAGTTGGGAACATGGCTCAAGGGGTGTTCGGAACTCGTTCGGACTACCTGTTCGGTCTGGCTGTTCGGAGCGCCGTTCGGGTAGTCCGTTCACCGATTGTGTCGGGGTTCGCGTTCGCTTCCGGTCAGGCCCCGGCGGTCAGCCAGGCGTGGGTCACGGATCGGCGTGACAGCTGTCGAACCGACAGCTCCGGCAGGGGTGGCTCGTCCGGCTCAGCCCGTTCCTCGCAGGACACCGCGGTGTTCTGGACCCTTCCCCAGATGATGCTCCGGCATTCGTCGGCGCCTACCACAAGAGACGTCCGGGTATGCGGGTCGAACACCTCGACGTGCCCGTCGAAACCTGGTGCGAGAATCCTGAAGTGGCTCCACAGGTGTGCTGTATAGGTGTCCGCAAACTTGCCGAGAAGTTCTCCGTCGGCGTCCAGGACGAGTATTCTCTTACCCATTTCAACACCCTTCTCCTGCGTCCACAAAATACTGGGTGACTGGCCTGGGAGAAGGCTACGACGGGCCCGCCGTGCGTGTCTATTCCTAATTTTCCGCTATTCCTGGAATGGTATTTTGGTGATGACGGACACTCATTCCGCCGATGCCGGGTCATCGGGCTACCGGGCCACCGCAGAACTAGTTCGGGGTACGTTCGCCATCCCGGGACACATAACGGTGGGTGAACACCACAGCGGCCGGTAATCGACGCGCGGTATTCCGTCCCGGATGCAACAAGATGGCTCCGGTATCCCCTCTCGACCGGGAAGGCGGCTACCGGTAGTCCGGTCCGGCCCGAACCGGACTATTTGATCATATTGCGACGGTCGGCAGCATACATCTCCACGGAGCGCGCATGCTCGTCCTGTTGCTGTCGGTACGGCGGCGAGCCCCACCCCCGGCCCCTTCGGCAGGGCCTGTCTGATCGCCGACCATATCAGGGCTCTGCCCGACCTCCGGTGGATCGACACTTTCCGATCGAAGCCCGGTGGAAGCCCTGGTGAACCGGCACCGCGGATCGAGACGGACGACCAACGCCCCGTCCACCACTGTGCCCGACACCGCCGGGATCCGGGTGGCCAAAGGACCAGCCAAAGGACCAAAGGACCAGACGTCAGCGGCCCAGCATCCCCCGCAGTCTGGACATCGCCGGCCAGGTCGGCGCCGGCTCGTCCACCGGATACGGAGGGAAGGCCCGTTCGGCGACGTCCACCAGCATGGCGACGTCCAGGGGCTTCAACACGACACCGGCGGTGAGGATGTAGTCGGCGACCCCAGCCGCCGGCAGCAGCACGACACCGTCGAGCAGGGCGAGCCCGTGCGGCAGTTCGGCGCGGGAGAACGCGACCACCGGCTGGACCTGTAGCTGCCAGCCATCCGGGAGCTCGGCGACCAGATGGTTGGTGACCTCCTCGCCCATCCAGGTGACCAGGCCGAGCATGGCGCGCAACGGCACCTTACCGGCCCACAGCCCAGCCCGGTTCTGGCGCAGCGGCCCACGGTGAGCATCGGTCTCGACGATCCACGCCCCGGACGAGCCGATCACCAGATGATCGACATTGCCGGCGGAGTCCGCGAGAGCGCGGTCGTGCAGGACCGTGTAGCCGGCACGGACAAGGCGGTCAAGGGCACGGGCCGTACGGCGCTCGGCCTCGGCGTCCTCCCGCCATGACTCGATCTCCGACGGGGACCGGAGGAAACGCGTCGCGGCGAGGGCGAGGACGGCCAGGGCAACGCCCAGGACCGTCTGCACCACTACCACCGTGGGCAGGCCCACCACAGCACCGGAGACACCGACCAGGGTCGCCGCCACCGCGGCTGCCGTGGTCGCGGTCACAACCGCCCTTGTCAGGCGATCTTTACGTTCGGCTACGTAAAGCTCCCTGCGGCGCAGGTACTCCGCCATGGCCGACCGTCCAGGCCACTGCCCTTCCGGCATCCCGGTCGTCACCACCTTCCGGTCGACCCATTTCCGGCCGACCCGCTTCCGGCCGACCTGGCCTGCATGGCGCGAGACCCGTTACCTCCGCCGTCGATGTGCCGACCGGTGCGGAACAACTCCGTCCCAGCCCCGTCCAGCCCCGTTCAGCCCTGTGCGGTTCCACGCGGTTCCACGCGCGTCGCACACTGACCATCACCGAGTGTGCCGCGATGCGGTCACCGAGCGCCACAGCAAATCAACTATGCGACGGCCACCATTCCATAAAAATCGCAACAGTCATCCAACATGACACATACTTCCACTCTGCCTCGACGCTGAACACACGTCTCCACCGAACTCCGGACGATGACCGAACTTTCCGGTGTGAGGGGGGTCGGGTGGTGGGCACAATCCGACAACGGCCCTTCTGTGTGCGCCACACCGTTCGCATATCGGTAACTACCGGGCAACACCCTGCTGTGAGGGTCTGGTCGAAGGGCCGAGAAGGCCACGACGACGTAGTGAAAGCGGATCCACACAACCGACCCGCACCAACCAACATCGACCCGCACCGACCCGCACCGACCCGCGGCCAGCAACCCTGGCCGGTCCGGACCTGGAGGGTTCATGAAACGGACACAGGCAGGCATGCCAGCATCCGATCACTGTTGTACCGATGACGAGATCCGTGCCGACGGTGAGATCCGTGCCGATGACGAGATCCGTTCACCGGACGACGTCCATCGTTACGCGCACCTGACCTGCCTGACCGATCAGCCCGCCGGAGACGTCGGCATCGAGACCGAATGGTTCGTCGTCGACGTCGCCTGCCCGTCGCGTCCGGTACCCCCCAGCCGCACGATGGCGGTGCTCGTCGGCAACCCGCCGCAGCAGGCACCGCGGGATGCATCACCGGACACGTCACCGGGCCCGGTGGAAGAGCTGGTCCTGCCAGGTGGAACCCGGATCACCTTCGAGCCCGGCGGCCAGCTCGAGCTGTCCGCGCCGCCCCTGCCGCTGCCGGACGCGCTGGCGCGGACCGCCACCGATCTCGCCGCGGTCCGGTCCGTGCTCACCGGCGCCGGACTCGCCCTGGTCGGGATGGGAACCGATCCGCTGCGGCCACCGCGACGCCAGCTTCACGCCCCCCGCTACGCGGCCATGGAGCAGTACTTCCGGACCAACGGCGGGAGGGCGGGCGAGGCGATGATGTGCTCGACCGCATCCGTCCAGGTCAACCTGGACGCGGGTACTCCAGCGCAGTGGACACGGCGCTTCGACCTGGCCCATGCCCTGGGGCCGGTGCTCGTGGCCATGTTCGCCGCGTCCCCGGTACTGGACGGGACGGCAACCGGATGGTGCTCCACCCGGCAGGCGCTGTGGGCCGACATCGACCCGACCCGGACCAGGCCGGTCGCGACCCCGCACCAACCGGATCCGGCGACAGCCTGGGCGGACTACCTGCTGGCCGCCCGGGTCATGCTGGTGCGGGTCCCCGGCGGTGACTTCCGGCTCGCCGGTGGCGGGTCGACGTTCGCCGACTGGGTGGCCGGTGACGGCCCGGTGGCGCGGCCACCGACAGTCGCGGACCTGCGATACCACTCGACCACCGTGTTCCCGCCGGTGCGCCCGCGCGGCTGGCTGGAGCTGCGCTACCTCGACGCGGCACCGGCCGGCAACTGGCCAGTGGTGGTCGCGGTGACCACCGCCCTGCTGGACGACCCTCAGGCCGCGGACACAGCGGCCGACGCCTGCGCGCCCGTGGCCGGTCGGTGGGTGACCGCGGCCGCGCTGGGGCTACGCGACAGCGCGCTGCGCCAGGCGGCGCGGCGTTGCGCAGACGCGGCCCGCGACGCGCTGGGCCGGCTGGGAGCCGGCAGCGGCCTGCTCGCCGCCGTCAACGCCTACATCGAGACCTATGTCGAGCCGGGTCGCTGCCCCGCTGATGATCTCGCCGACCGGCTGCCGGCCGGCGGGCCGCAGGGTCTGCTCCACGCCGAGATCAACGCCGAGATCAACGTCGAGGCCAGCGCCGGCACCAACACCGAGATCAACGCCAGGGCCGACGCCGGAACCAACGCCGGCCGCGAGTATCCGACCACCTGGCCATGGGTGACAGCACGATGACCACACAACTGACCACCGATGAGATCGTCCGGGCACTCGCGGACAGCCGGGCGCGCAGCCTCGCCTACACCGACCTCGACGACACCGACCTCTGGCGCCAGCACTCGCCACTGATGTCACCGCTGGTCTGGGACCTTGCCCACATCGGCAACTATGAGGAGTCGTGGTTGCTGCGGGCGGTAGCGGGCAGACAGCCGCTGCGCCCGGGCATCGGCGACCTCTACGACGCGTTCCGCCATCCCCGGGCGGACCGACCGGCCCTGCCGCTGCTCGGCCCGGCGCAGGCCCGGTCCTACGTCAGCGAGGTGCGTGGCCGTGTCCTGGACGTCCTGGAGCGGCTTGACCCGGACACACTGCTGTCGCTGTCCACCCAGCTGGTCAGCGACAGCAGGCCGTCCCCACGGATGACCGACATGGTCGGCACGCCCGGCCCGCGGTCACGCGCGGCGCTGCTGGCCGGCGGGTTCGTCTACGGGCTGGTGGTCCAGCACGAGCACCAGCACGACGAGACGATGCTGGCCACCCACCAGCTCCGGACGGGTTCCCCGATCATCGGTGACCGTGCTGTGCCGCCACCCGGACGGCCGGTACCGGCGGCGGAGATCCTGATACCGGCCGGCGAGTTCACGATGGGCACCAGCGGCGACACGGCCGGTACGGCATGGGCGTACGACAACGAACGTCCCGCCCACCGGGTGTACGTACCGGCGTTCTTCATCGACACGCTGCCCGTCTCCAACGCCGCGCACGCGGCGTTCATCGAGGCCGGCGGTTATCACGACGAACGCCTGTGGTCGGCCTCCGGTTGGGCATGGCGGTGCCGGGCGGACCTCACCGCCCCGCAGTTCTGGCGTCGCGACGGCAGCACCTGGATACGCCGGCGGTTCGGTCGGGACGAACCGGTCCCGATGGACGAACCCGTGCAGCATGTCTGCTGGTACGAGGCGCAGGCGCATGCGCGCTGGGCGGGCCGGCGGCTGCCCACCGAAGCCGAGTGGGAGAAGGCGTGCGCGCACGATCCCGTCACCGGGAGTTCGCGACGTTTTCCCTGGGGGGACAGTGAACCGACGTCGGCGCGGGCCAACCTGGGCCAAGCAGCTTCTCGCCCCGCACCGCTGGGGGCGTATCCAGCCGGTGCGAGCGCTTACGGCGTGGAACAGATGATCGGTGACGTGTGGGAGTGGACGGCCGGGGATTTCATGGGTTATCCGGGTTTCAAGTCGTTTCCCTACCGCGAGTACAGCGAGGTGTTCTTCTCACGCGTAACCGGCGCTGCGAGTGGGGTGTCGAGCGATCCGGCCCCGGCACCCGGCCGCACGTCGTCCGCCGAGACCATCGGGTCCGCCGAGAGCGCCGAGGCAGCCGAGTTCGCCGGGTTCAAGGTGCTGCGCGGTGGCTCCTGGGCCACGCATCACAGCGCCGTCCGGGCGACCTTTCGCAACTGGGACCATGCGATCCGTCGTCAGATCTTCGCCGGTTTCCGGCTCGCGCGCGACGCCTGAGAAACCCGGGAAACCGCGACGGGGGAGAAACACAGCGGGCCAACGGGGGCGAAGCTGGCACGATCGTGCTCCTTTCACGTCCGCTACCGAGAAGGAGGATGATTTCGGTTGTGTCGCCATACGGCGTGGCTCGGGACACCACGGACACTGACGTCACTCCTGCATGATCCTCCGCACAGCCTGCTGCGCCAGGCGTGGGAACCGCGGCGGATGCTGCACGGCAACATCAACGCTGACGGCTTCGGGGTCGGGTGGTACGTCCCCGAGATCCGGAGGGAGCCGGCCCGCTACCGCCGCGCGGTTCCCATCTGGACCGACGCCTCGTTCGCCTCCCTTGCGGGCGTGATCAGCTCGGGTTGCGTGCTGGCCGCGGTCCGCAACGCCACCGTCGGCATGCCTGTCGAGGAGACGGCGACCGCACCGTACACCGACGGCCGGCATCTGCTCAGCCATAACGGACGGGTGGACCTCACAGTGCCGATGCGCTTGCTCACAGGGGTGAGGGGAACGCCGGTGCCCGACTCGCGCTGCGACTCGGCGCTGCTGGCCGCCGTGGTGTGGCAGCGGCTGGCCGCGGGCACGCACCTTGCCGACGCCGTCGCGGACGTCGTCGTCGCGGCGGGCAGCAGGGACGGCGCGGCCCGTCTCAACCTTTTGGTAACCAACGGATCGCAAATAGTAGCAACAACCTGGGGTGAAACCCTGTCGTACCGAGTATCCGTTGCCGACGAGGACGTCGGGGTCGAGGTGGCCAGCGAGCCCAGCGATGACGGAGATGGATGGATTGACCTCGATGATCGTAGATTGCTCGTAGCCGACACACGCAATGTAATCATTAGTAGTTTGATCTAGAATTCAGTTACTCTCGGTTGCATAAAAGCTCCCGGAGGTTGCAGCCCATGACAGCGTCCAGTGCCGATCTCACCGGCGTCGGTTCCACCAGGGGTGATCTCGACCCGAGAATCGTCTTCGATCGGCATCTCACCGCATCCGACCGGACCACGGCATTGACCAGGGACGTCGGCGCCGGGCTCGCATCGAACCCGAAGGAACTACCGCCCAAGTGGTTCTACGACGCCAACGGGAGCATGCTCTTCGACGCCATCACCCGGCTGCCCGAGTACTATCCCACCCGAGCCGAACGGACAATCCTGGCCAGCCGCGTCCACGAGATCGCCGTGATGTCGCGGGCGGACACCCTCGTCGAGCTCGGTTCCGGAACCTCGGCCAAGACCCGCCTGCTGCTCGACGCGCTGCACCGCAGCGGCCACCTGCGCAGATTCGTCCCGTTCGACGTGGACGAGTCCGTGCTTTCACGTGCCGCAACCGCAATCCGACACGAATATCCGGCGGTGAGCGTGCACGCGATCGTCGGTGACTTCGAGCGCCACCTCGACCTGCTGCCCGACGCCAACCGCCGCCTGATCGTGTTTCTCGGTGGAACGATCGGCAATCTCGTGCCCGAGGCACGGCATGCATTCCTGGCCGGCATGCGCACCCGGCTGAAAGACGGCGACATGCTGCTGCTGGGCTGTGACCTGGTCAAGGATCCGGGCAGGCTGGTAGCCGCCTACGACGACAGCGCCGGCGTCACGGCCGCGTTCAACCGCAACGTCCTATCGGTCATCAATCACGAACTCGACGCCGACTTCGACCTGCGGGGGTTCGCCCACGTGGCCCGGTGGGACGCCGAGAACTCCTGGATCGAGATGCGCCTGCGCTCCGTCCGCGACCAGCAGGTCCGCATCGGCGCCCTGGGCCTGTCAGTGCTCTTCGCCGAGAACGAGCAGATGCGCACCGAGATCAGTGCCAAGTTCACCAGGGACAGCCTGGCCGCCGAGTTCGCCGCCGCGAGCCTGGCCATGGTCCGCTGGTGGACCGATCCCGCCGGCGACTTCGGGCTCTCCCTGTCCGTCCCCGCCTGATCCCTCAAGGAAGGTCCTCCGCGCCGGGTAGGCAGGCCACAGAGAGGCAGGCGGACGGGCGCGGGGCCCAGGCCAGGGCTCCAGGCGAGCGGGCCGGCCGGTCAGCCGCCGGCCAGGGACACGTCACGGGCGGCACCGGTGGACGCCGAGGTCGCCATCGCCGCATAGGCCCGCAATGCGG
>NZ_CAAAFT010000496.1:13613-23520 GCF_900634765.1 Candidatus Protofrankia californiensis
CTCGGCCCGCCGCACGGCGAGTTCCTCGGCGTCCACCAGCAGATCCAGCCTGCGGGACGGGATGTCGATCTCGATGATGTCACCGTCGCGGACGAGCGCGATCGCGCCGCCGTGCGCGGCCTCGGGGGACACATGGCCGATGGACAGGCCCGCCGACCCACCGGAGAACCGGCCGTCGGTGACCAGCGCGCACTGCGGGCCGAGACCGCGGGCCTTGAGGAACGTCGTCGGGTACAGCATCTCCTGCATCCCGGGACCGCCACGCGGACCCTCATAGCGGATGACCAGCACGTCACCGGGGGTGACCCGCTTCGACAGGATCGCCTCCACCGCCTCCTCCTGGCTTTCCAGCACCAGCGCGGGGCCGCGGAAGGTCAGCCGGCCGGCTTCCACCCCGGCGGTCTTGAGCACGGCGCCGTCCGGCGCGAGCGACCCGCGCAGCACCGCGAGGCCGCCGTCGGCGGAATAGGCATGCGCGACGTCGCGGATGCAGCCGGAGACGGCGTCGGTGTCCAGCGACTCCCACCGGGACGTGGACGAGAACGGTTCGATCGTGCGCACGCCACCCGGCGCGGCGTGGAAGAGTTCCACTGCCTCCGGCGCCGGGTGCGGCCGGCGGACGTCCCAGTGGGTGAGGAACTCCTCCAGGTTCGCGGCATGCACAGTGTGGACGTCGTGGCGCAGCAGACCGGCCCGGTCGAGCTCGCCGAGGATGGCCGGGATGCCACCGGCGCGGTGGACATCCTCCATGTGGTAATCCGAGCTCGGCGCCACCTTGCACAGGCACGGCACCGTCCGGGAGATCTCGTCGATGTCGTCGAGGGTGACCTCCACCCCGGCCTCGACCGCGGCGGCCAGCAGGTGCAGCACGGTGTTGGTCGAACCGCCCATGGCCACGTCCACGGCGAAGGCGTTGAGGAAGGCCGAGCGGTTCGCGATCGAGCGCGGCAGTACCGCGTCGTCGTCCTTGTCGTACCAGCGCTTCGCAAGATCCACCACCGTACGTCCGGCCCGGACGAACAGGTCGCGTCGGGCCGCGGAGGTGGCGAGCGTGGAACCGTTGCCGGGCAGCGCGAGCCCGAGCGCCTCGGTCAGGCAGTTCATCGAGTTGGCGGTGAACATGCCGGAGCAGGACCCGCAGGTGGGGCAGGCGGAGCGTTCGACCGCGTCCAGCTCGGCGTCACCGACCGTGGTGTCGACGGAGGCGGCAATGGCGGAGATGAGGTCCAGCCCCGAGCGGACCACACCCTCGGTGACGACCGCCCGACCGGACTCCATCGCCCCGCCGGAGACGAACACGGTCGGGATGTTCAGCCGCAGGGCCGCGAGCAGCATCCCAGGAGTGATCTTGTCGCAGTTCGAGATGCAGACGAGCGCGTCCGCGCAGTGCGCGTTCACCATGTACTCGACGCTGTCGGCGATGATCTCGCGGGACGGCAGCGAGTAGAGCATGCCGCCGTGACCCATGGCGATGCCGTCGTCGACCGCGATCGTGTGGAACTCCCGCCCCACGCCGCCGGCCTCGGCGACCGCGTCCGACACGATCCGGCCGAGGTCGCGCAGGTGCACATGACCAGGCACGAACTCGGTGAAACTGTTCGCGATCGCCACGATCGGCTTGCCGAAGTCGTTGTCGGTCATGCCGGTGGCGCGCCACAGCGCGCGGGCACCGGCCATGTTGCGACCATGGGTGGTGGTGCGGGAACGCAGAACAGGCATCAGGCAGTCCTCGTGGCGATCGATCGGCGCGGACGTGGGCCACGCCGGGCTCCGGGCACACTCGCGCCAAGCGTCAACCCGCCCGCCGAGCCCTACCCGTCCGCTCCAAGTCTAACGCCCGTCGTATTCGAAGCCGCGCGGGCCGCCGCTGCTCCGCCGCCACCGGTGCCACTGGCGCCGGAGCAGCCACACGACCGCGAAGGACGCGGCTGTTCCCAGCAGCGGTGCCACATCATGATCACGAGGGCTGGTCACGTACTCGACGGCTCCGCCGGGCTGCTCGACCCGTTGACTCGTCCGCGTCCCGATCGCGAACAGGAACAGGCTCAGGACGGCGATGATCGCGTAGCCCGTCCGGAAAAGGGTGTGGACGCCGACCCGGCGGCGCGTGACAGCCTCGCGGAACAGTATCGCCGGGACCATCCAGCCCAGGAAGCCGAAGACGGTCGCAAACACCGGCGCGAAGAAGAAGTAGTGGGCAAAGGTGCTCACGGCAGGTCGGTCACGTGCTCCACGCTCGGCGGTTGCGCGAAGAAGAGGCCCAGCGCCGCGCGCCAGCGGGTGAACCGGTCGGACCCACGGAAGTTCACCAGGTGCGCGTCAAGATTCTCCCACTCGACCAGCAGGATGAACCGGGACGGCGCCTCCACCCCACGGGTCATCCGCGCCGACCGGAAGCCGGGGCAGGTGGCGAGCTCGGTGACGACCGAACGGTAGGCGTCGGCGAACTTCTCCTCCTCGCCGGGCACGACGTCGAAACGGGCGACTTCCAGCACCGGCGAGCCCTGGGTGCCGTCCTCGGGAACGGTCATGGGCACAAGTCTGGCATGCGCGATCCGACCACGGCCCGGACGGATCCCGCCCGTCTCCTCGCGAGCTGATCGATCCCTTCCCGAACCGTCTCCTCACGTGCGCGCCCGACCGCCCGTGATCCGAAACGTGGTCTGCTCCCGGGCGTCTGGTCTCCTCCGCGTGCGCCCGACCGCCCGGGGTCGGCCATACCCGACCCCGGGCGGGAAGGAGAATTGCTTTGTGTTCAGGCCTGCTTTTTCAGGATCTACTGTTTCTCCTCGGCGTTGCAGGAGTTCTCCTCGGTATGGCAGGGAGTCTGTCCGTCCGGCCCCGAATCCGGTCGCTGCCGGCGGAACTGGCACCGACCGAACCGGTTGTTCCAGCTCGGCCGACGCTTTGGCCAGATCACCGGCCCGGTGTCCCGGCGCAACCGCAGACCCGCCAGCACGGTGATACTTGCTGAAACGCTCTGCGTGACATCGCCCGATCCGAACACTGCGGTGGCTATGGAAGCAAGGCCCGCCAAGCCGACCGTCACGATCGCGAGGAAGGCTGCGAACATCCGCCTGCCGCTGACGAGCGCGATCCCGCTGAGCACCACGCCGAGCAGAATCATCGTGTGGGCGGACGGCAACGTGATCGGCTGGTCGGCGTCCGCCATCGCCGCCACCGCGGCAAACATCCGGGTCGTCATCACGCCTCCCGCCGGTGCGGGGCGGCAATGCGGATCCGGAAGCTGGATACCAAGCAGTTACCTGCCTGGAACAGTGGACGCGGGAGAAGGACTATTGTCGAGGACGGTCCGTTCTCCCACCGGGGCCAACCGGGGTGCGGGTCAAGCTGGGTCGGCTCGGCGGGAGGGTGCGCCAACACTCTCCCGCCGACCGCGTCAGGCAAGCTGCCCGACCTGGTCGTTCTTTCTGAATAAATGATCATTTTTGCCTTTCCACGTCTTTCGGAAACCGTCTTCTGCGACTGCGGGCGCCCGGCGTCACAACCGCCGCCTCTGTCCGCGCCAGCCCGGCCGAAGAGCGCGCGACCATGGTTTCTCTCGCGTGTTCAAGGGCACCGAGGGACCCAAAGATGACGAAAAGCGGCCCACCTCGATGATCAGGTGAATCCGCCCACTGGGGCGCTCCGGAGCGCCCCTGCGCCATGCGCACAGCAGGAGTAGCTCAGCAGCCGGCGGCCCTCGGATGCACCTGCGGATCGATGCCTGATCAGGCCAGGACATCGATCTCGCGGTTTGCGGGCTCTGCCTCATAGCGCCACATCCTTGAGAAGGAGGGGCCGCCTCGCTGCGGCGAGATGACTCCACTATGCATACCAAGCTGTAGTAGCGCAAGAAATATTCGACAAAGATCGAATAATTCAGAATCTGTCAATCAACCCACCGAGACGGACATGCTGTCGACCTTGATCGTCCGACCTGCCCCGAGGCCGCCCCAAACCCATGCCAGTACAGCAGTGGTGCCAGTGACCTGGTTAAATACTGGTCAGCCTCCACAAGGGGCAAGCCATCCGTCGATACTCCGGTCGGCCAGCTCACCCGCATAGCCGACAGTTCGACGAGCATAGAAGACCCGCCAGCGACCCAAAGAGCTGGGCCTCCGGCGACCCAGCGGCCTGGGTCCCCGGACCTCCCAGATCGATTCCCGGACCCTGGGCGCGAAAAACATGATCATGACAGCTTTGGCCCGCTGGACACCGAGTCGTCTCGCCATATTCATCACCCGACCAGGAGCCGCCGTGAGTGCCAACACGCCAGGTATCGTTCTCGCTACATCTTGCGACTATTCGGGCAGTTGTCCGACCGTCTACCAGGACGACCCCGATACCGTCCTGGTGCAGGGATACGTGGTCGACTCCGTTCACGCGGTCCCGGACGGCGAATCCATGGTCCGCATCCCGGCGGCGCTCCTCCGCCAGGCCGCCCAGGCGCTGCAGCCCTGACCGGTTGCGGCCCGAGCGGACCGGCGACACAGCCGCTGCGGCGGTGCGAACGTCATCCGTCACCGCACCGCCGTCATCCCGGCAACTCAGGGACACAGGCCTCCCGGGCCTCCGGACCGACTCGGAAGGGTGTGACATGAAGAACCTCCCGGACGACGACGCGTCAGCCCGAGCGGCAGAAACACCACTGGGGGCCGAGCTCGCGGGTCTGCGGCACCGGCATCGGCTCAGCGGCCAGGAGCTCGCGGGCCGGACGGGGATGAGCCAGTCCAAGATTTCACGGATAGAGACAGGCGCGGTCACACCCAGCCCCGACGACATCGAAACCATCGTGCGTGCGCTCGACGAGCCGGAGAATGTGGTTCTGCAGTACCGGCAGGCCGCCGAGCGCCTGGCATCCGGCACCGGGCCCGTCATCGACCCCAGCCCTTACATCGGCCGTTTCCAGCCCGAGTACCTCGAGCATGAGGCTGCCGCACAGGTTGTCCGCTTCTTCCAGCCGACCCTGGTGCCTGGCCTGCTGCAGACGAGCGAATACGCACAGGCAATCATCCTGCGTTTCTGCGAGCTGTTCGACATTGACTACCTTGCCGACGGCGCGGGTGCGGTCGCCCTGCGGATGGAACGGCAGAAGATTCTGTACGACGAAAAGCGGACCTTCTACTTCGTGCTGTTGGAGTCGGTGCTCGGCTATCCGGTGGCAGCACCCGCAGCCATGATCGCCCAAATTGACCGCATCAGGGAACTTGCGACCCACCGACCGAACATCACCATCGCCTTAGTTCCCAGTGGGACCGAGCTCGTGGTGCCACCGTCCAGCAGCATAGAAATACTCGATGAAAACCGCGCGCTGACCGAAACAATACTGTCCACGGTGTCGCACAAGAACCCTGAAATCGTCCGGATCCTGCTCCGGATCTTCGCCGAGTTCGAGAGCAAGGCGACCACGGAGATCGACCCGATTCTCGACCGCCATCGCCGGGCCTACATCGAGCAGATCGTGTCCGAGCAACGCTGACCACGCGGCCCGATCACATACGTTCCATACTCATCGGAGTACAGGTCACTCCGTGATAGCGCCGTTCCAGTCGACGAGCTGGACGATGATGCCGTTCGGGTCGCGGACCTGGAACGCCCGTTCGCCCCACTCCTCAGCGGTGAGAGGCATGGTGATGGCCACGCCCTCGGCCTGTAGCCGGGCCAGTTCACCCTCAAGGTCGTCGACGACGAACGCGAGTATCAGGCCGGTTGCATGGTTGTCGCGCTGGTCATCCGGCAACGTCGGCAGCCCGCGGCGAAGGAAGACGACATTCATGCCGGCGTCGTCACGCGTGAGCGAGGCGAATCCGTCGGCTGCCATCTCCTGACGGAAGCCGAAGTGCTCGACGAGGAACGCGGCGGACGCGTTCACATCCTCGACGTTCAGCGACACCACAGACGAAGTGATCTTCATGCGTGCTCCTGGATCAGTACGATCAATTCCGTACATCGTACATCGTACTGTGTACGGTATACAAGACGCATAATGTTCGCATGAGCAGCGCACGCAGCAGCGCCGGTGATCCAGCCCGAACTCTTGCCCTGCTCTGGCGTGACCACGCCGTCGTGCCCCGTCGGGGCCCAAGCCGCGGCCTGAGCCTCGACGCTGTCGTGGCCGCTGCCGTCGAGATAGCCGACAAGGACGGCCTCGATGCGGTCACGATGCGACAGCTGGCCCGAAAGCTCGACGTAGCTGCCATGACCTTGTACACGTACGTCCCCGGCAAGGCCGAACTGCTCGACCTGATGCTCGACGCGGCCTACGCCGCCATGCCCCGAACCGCCACAGCCGGACAACCATGGCGGAAACGACTCATCGCCGTCGCCGACGAAAACCGGGCCATGTACCGCGCACATCCATGGGCGAGCACGGTGTCCACGATTCGACCGCCCCTCGGTCCCGGACAGATGGCCAAGTACGAGCATGAGCTGTCCGCTCTCGACAACCTCGGCCTGACCGACATCGACATGGACGACTGCCTGACCTATCTGCTCACCTTCGTCCAGGCCTGTGCTCGTGCCGAGACGTCAGTGCGCGACATACAGCGAGAAAGCGGCATGAACGACGAGCAGTGGTGGGCAGCAGCCGGCCCGTTGCTCAGCCGGGTCATGGACGAAAAAAAATATCCACTCGCCACCCGCGTCGGTACAGCGGCCGGGACCGCACACGGGAGCGCCCACAACGCCGACCACGCATACCAGTTCGGTCTACAACGCGTGCTCGACGCATTGAGCCTCCTCATTGACAAGGCGAGCCGACGCCAGTCGCCGGCGGTGTAGAGGTCAGGGGCAGTACGCAACCGGGCACTGTTTGACCTTGCCCTTGGCGGCAAGGTTGAACGATGACCATATGGACAACAACATCGCGTCGCAAAGCAGCCGGATCGTCGTTGTCACCGGGGCCGGCAGTGGGATCGGCAGGGCCACCGCCCGGGCTTTCTCGACCGAGGGAGCCCACGTGATTGCTGTCGGGCGCCGAGTTGAACCGCTGCAAGAGACCGCCGCAGGGCACGACCGGATCACCACGCTTGCTGCCGACATCACAACCAAGGGCGGGCCTGAGCGCATCAGCCAGACCATCCTGGAGACGCACGGCCGGCTGGACGTTCTGGTCAACAACGCCGGCATCGTGCGCAGCGGCGCACTCGGCACGCTCACAAAAGAGATGATCAAAACCCAACTCGACACCAACCTGATCGCGCCCATTCTGCTGACACAAACCCTGCTGGCCGTCCTGGAGACCTCCGGCGGAGTGATCATTAATGTCAGCACGTCGGTAGGGCAGCGAGCCTGGCCGAGCAACTCGGTCTACGCGGCGACCAAGAGCGCACTGGAGGTGCTGACACGCAGCTGGGCGGTCGAACTGGCACCCCGCGGAATCCGAGTGGTTGCGGTGGCACCCGGTGCGGTCGACACTCCGATCGGGGAACACCAGGGTTTGACACCGGAACGAAGGGCCGCGGTACACCAGTGGCAGGTAGCGCACACCCCACTGAGACGGATCGGCCGGCCGGAGGAAGTGGCCTGGGCGATCATCCAGCTTGCCGCACCGGGCGCGTCGTTCGTCACCGGAGTTGTGCTCCCGGTTGACGGTGGGGCGGTAGTTGCGTGACAGAAGCAGCCATCCGGAGGTGAAAAGGGTGCGGATCGGCGAACTGGCGAAAGCGACCGGGACGACGGCCAGGGCGCTGCGGCACTATGAACAGGCAGGCCTGATCTCCTCGGAGCGGGCCATAAACGGCTACCGGATCTATCAGGAACGGACAGTGGTAAGGGTCCGCAATATCCGCTATCTGCTGGCCGTCGGGCTCACCTTGGACGACATACAGGTATTCCTGCCTTGCCTGGACGGGAACGTGGCTGCTGCACCGCCCTCCGAGAGAGGTCTGCAGGTCGCCTTGGAGCGGCTGGCGGTCCTCAACGAGCGCATAGCCGTGCAGATCAAGGCGCGGGACAGGCTGGACGCCGTACTACGGCAGGCAACCAGCGATCAACTCCACCCGGTTACCTGATTGCCCGTCGCCCCATCGAAACCGCAAGGACCTCCAGCTACATAGTTTCTCCTGGGTCGGCGTCAGCCGGCCATGTCGACGAAGCGGGAGTAGTGGCCCTGGAAGGCGACGGTGACGGTGCCGGTCGGGCCGTTACGGTGCTTTGCGACAATCAGATCGGCCTCGCCGGCGCGGGCCGACTCCTTCTCCACGGCATCCTCCCGGTACAGCAGGATCACAGCGTCCGCATCCTGCTCGAGCGATCCCGACTCGCGGAGGTCGGAAATCTGCGGGCGCTTGTCCGCGCGCTGCTCCGACGCCCGGTTGAGCTGGGAGATCGCTACCACCGGGACGTCGAGTTCCTTGGCGAGCAGCTTGAGCGAACGCGATATCTCGCTGACCTCCTGCTGGCGGCTCTCGGTTCGCTTCGGTGACGACATGAGCTGCAGGTAGTCGAGGACAATCATCCGCAGGCCGTTGCGCTGCTTGAGGCGTCGGGCCTTCGCCCGGATCTCCATCATGGTCAGGTGCGGGCTGTCGTCGATGAACAGAGGCGCGTCGGCGACCTCGCCCATCCGGCGGGCCAGGCGGGCCCAGTCGTCATCGGTGAGCCGACCGGTGCGGATGTTCTGCAGGGACACTCGCGCCTCCGCCGACAGCAGCCGCATAGTGATCTCCATCCGGCTCATCTCCAGCGAAAAGATCACGGATGTCATGCCGCTGCGGATCGATGCAGACCGAGCAAGGTCTAATCCGAGTGTGCTCTTGCCGACGGCAGGCCTGGCCGCAATGATCCACAACTGGCCGCCGTGGAGGCCGTTGGTCAGCTCGTCCAGATCGTTGAAGCCGGTGGGGACGCCGGTCAGTGCGCCGTCGTGCCCCGCGATCGCCTCGATCTCCTCCAGTGCGGGATTGAGCAGCTCGCCGAGCGGCGCGTAGTCCTCGCTCGAGCGGCGTTCGGTGACCTCGTAGACGGCGGCCTGCGCGCGGTCTACCACCTCGTCCACATCCTGCGCGGGGCCGAAGGCGAGCTGGACGATACGCGTGCCGGCCTCGGCAAGGCGGCGCAGAACAGCCTTCTCCGCGACGATGCGGGCGTAGTAGCCGGCGTTCGCCGCGGTCGGGACGCTGGAGATGAGGGTGTGCAGGTACCCCGGCCCGCCGACACGCTCGAGCAGTTCCCGCCGGCCGAGCTCGGCAGCGACGCTGATCACGTCAGCCGGCTCACCGCGACCGTAGAGGTCGCCGATGACGCCGTAGACCGTGCCGTGCGCGGGGCGGTAGAAGTCACTCGCGGCGAGCACCTCGACGACGTCAGCGATCGCGTCCTTCGACAGCAACATGCCGCCCAGCGCACTCTGCTCAGCAGCCAGATCATGCGGTGGGGTGCGGTCGAACTCGACCGGTCCGCCGGAAGCAGCCCGAGTGCGGTCGACATCGGTCAGCGTCATGGCCGCGGCCCCGTCATGACTGCCCCTTTCCCGCACATTTCCCGCACACCACACCCTCTTCGAACACATGTTCGATGACGGTGGCGACTTCGTCAATCCCCAGCGGATGTCTCATCGAGCACCCCACCAGGCGGCGTTGACTGTACGGACGCGTGGGCCCGGCATCCAAAAAGTTATCCACAGATCCTGGGGATAACTCTGTGCACAACGCCGAAGAACCTGGGGAAATCGTTGGGACAAGCCCACCGAGGCTGTGGACAACCAGTCGGAGCAGATATCGGCTGTGCTGCTATCAGCGCCGGAAGGCCGTCATCACCGCCCATCGCCTGTGGATGGAAGAAATTCGACGACGAATCATGCCGAGACCCCACACGAAGCCTCTGAACAGCCAGGGGATCTCGGCATCTAGCTACCCGGAAAGCACAACGGGTGACCGCGATATCGGCATCGGCCGGTCTACCG
>NZ_CAAAFT010000496.1:23895-26706 GCF_900634765.1 Candidatus Protofrankia californiensis
ATCGCGCGGCCTTCGCCCCTGTGACATCGCGGTCACCCGATTAGCGTGCGGTTCCGCGACCGCCGTTACGGTCGGCCGCGTTCAGGTGATCGTCAGGCGGAGACGACTTCCAGGTTCACGGTCGCCACGACGTCCGGGTGCAGGTGCACCGACACGGTGTGGGAGCCGAGTGACTTGATCGGCGTGGACAGTTCGACCCGCCGGCGGTCCAGGTCCGGACCACCAGCAGCGGTCACAGCCGCCACCACGTCCGCCGCCGTCACCGAACCGAAGAGCCGGCCTTCCTTGCCCGCCCGGCTCACCAGCCGGATGGACAGGGTCGAGAGCTGGCCGGCGATCTCCTTTGCGTGCCCGAGATCGCGAACCTGCCGGGCCGACCGGGCCCGGCGGATCTGTTCGATCTGCTTCTCGGCGCCCCGGGTGGCCACGATCGCGTACCGGCGGGGGATGAGGTAGTTGCGCCCATAGCCGGGGGCGACCTCGACCGTGTCACCGGGGCTGCCGAGGCCGGGTACCTCCTGGGTGAGGATGAGCTTCATCGTCACCCTCCTCAGCGAGCCGTCGAGGTGTAGGGCAGCAGGGCCATCTCGCGGCTGTTCTTCACCGCGATCGCGATGTCACGCTGATGCTGGCTGCAGTTACCGGTCACCCGCCGAGCGCGGATCTTGCCGCGGTCGGAGATGAACTTCCGCAGCAGCGAGGTGTCCTTGTAGTCGATGTAGTCGGTCTTGTCCTTGCAGAACACGCAAACCTTCTTCTTGGGCTTGCGCACGGCCGCCTTGGCCATCGTGCACTCCTATGTCATGGGTTCGACCCGACGCCTGTGGGCTCGACCCGAAGGGGTTCTGTTCCTGTAGCCCTAGAACGGGGGCTCCTCGGAGTAGCCGCCGGGCGATGCCGACCACGGGTCGTCAACGGGCCCGCCGCCGTACCCCGAACCGCCACCGGCCGGGGGACCGTAGCCGCCACCCGAGGCAGGACCCCCGGACGCGGGCGGCCCGCCATAGCCACCGGACGGTCCGCCGCTCCGCCTCCGCCTCCGCCGCCGCCGCCGCGACCGGCCTTGACGACCTTGGCGGTGGCGTACTTCAGCGACGGACCGATCTCGTCGACGTCCAGCTCGACCACGGTCCGCTTCTCGCCCTCACGGGTCTCGAACGACCGCTGCTTGAGCCGGCCCTGGACGATGACGCGGGCACCCTTCTGCAGCGATTCGGCGACATGCTCGGCAGCCTGCCGCCAGATGGAGCACCGCAGGAACAGCGCGTCCCCGTCCTTCCACTCGTTGGTGGCACGGTCGAGGGTTCGCGGTGTCGAGGCGATGGTGAAGCTGGCAACGGCCGCGCCGTTGGGAGTGAAGCGAAGCTCGGGGTCGTTCGTCAGGTTCCCGACCACCGTGATGACTGTCTCACCGGCCATGGGGCCGCTCCCTTCAGGCCGCGGCCTTACGCCGGGGCTTCTTCTCGGGAAGCCGGATCACCTTGGTACGGATCACCGATTCGTTGAGGACGAGTTGGCGGTCGAGCTCGGCGACAACATCGGGCTCGGCGTGCAGGTCGATGATGGCGTAGATGCCCTCGAAACTCTTGCGGATCTCGTAGGCGAGCCGGCGGCGACCCCAGACGTCGACCTTCTCCACGACGCCGCCACCGGAGCGGACGACGGTCAGATACTGGTCAAGGGATGGTGCCACCGTGCGCTCCTCGAGATCGGGCTCGAGGATCACCATCAGTTCATAGTGCCGTGGCAAGGGTGAACCCACCTCCTGTGGACTCGGGCGGCCACGGAGGGTTCCGTGGCAGGAGGGACAGCGCCGCGTACGGCGGGACGCGGGGCGAACCCGCACGGACCGACCAGCGGCAACCTGGCAAACACTACTCGATACCGTCCGGCCCGATCTCTCCCAGCCAGGGCTCGGCCACGTCTGCCCGCCCACCGCCGTCCGACGCCTCGCGCCCACGGCTGGCGGCGACCACTCGCAGACCGCCGCTGGCCACTCCGAGAACGAGCGTCAGCGAGATCACCACCAGCAGGCCGTGCACATGCCGGTCAGGCGACGGCCAGATCGCGGCGACCACGAGCACGACCACGGCGGCGGTCAGGCCGACGGAGGCGACGAGCAGCGCAAACCCGCGGCCGGCGGCAGGGGTGCTCCTCACAGCTCCACATCCTGCCCGCCGTGACTCCTCGTCGGCTCCCACCAGCACTCAGTCGATCCACTGGCCCTGGGCCTCCGGCAGCGCGAGAAAAACATGATCGCGCCGCCTTTGGCCCTCAGTCGACCCACTGGCCCTGGGTGAAGGCGACGACGAAGGCCGCCATCACCGGAGCCGAGAGCCAGACATACACCGGCCGCACCCACGGCCGGCGTGTCGCGACGCGTCCGAGCAGCAGGTACATCGGAAATGCCACCAGCATCGTCCGGATTCCCGAGGCGTAGTAGTTCGAGCAGCTCATCAACAGCGTGGCGCCGCCGACGAAGGCAGCCTCCCCGAGGCGGGCCGAGCGGATGAGCACCACGGTCAGCACGACTCCGACGACGACGGCGGCCACCTCACCACGCCAGAACCAGGTGAACGCCGACGACTGGGACGCGTCGAAGGCCGCATCCCAGGTCGTCCGCCACCCCACCCACGGCCAGTCGATCCGCCGGTGCCAGCCTTCCCGCATGGCCTGCGCATAGGCGTCCCACCGACCCGTGCGGACCCGCAGGTAGGTGACGAAGGCGAGAACGGGCAGCGGCGGCAGGGCGAGCGCGAGTCCCGGCGGCGCGAACACCGGCAGCCCCGCACGCCGCCGGCTGAACACGTA
>NZ_CAAAFT010000496.1:26731-35287 GCF_900634765.1 Candidatus Protofrankia californiensis
GTGTTCAGCCGGCGGCGCGAACACCGGCAGCCCCGCACGCCGCCGGCTGAACACGTACTGCACCGCCAGTGCCAGGCAGAAGGGGATACTGGTGACCCGGGCGGATGCAGCGCCCGCGCCGAGCAGACCCGCCAGCCACCAGCGCTGCCTGCGCGCCGCAAGCCAGGACGTGGTAGCGAAACCGAGAAAGATCGCCTCGGAGTATGCAGCGCACAGGAACACCGCGTACGGGAACAGCACGACGGCGATGACCGCAAAGTCCGCACCACGCCGGTCAGGCCCGCCCCGCGCGTCCTGTCCGTCCTGCGCGTCCTGTCCGTCCTGCGCGCCATCCCGGTCCGCGACGGCCATCCGGCCCTGGGCACCTGTCCGGTCCGTGACAGCCGTCCGGTCCCTGACGCCCGCGCGCGTCCGCACCGTCGCGGAGTCGTCCATCTGCATCTGCCAGATGGCTGCCACGGCAGCGGCACCCGCCACGAACGAGACCACCATCCCAGCGAAGGTCCAGTCCGGGACGACCAGGTGCGCAAGGCGCATCGCGATCGGGAATCCGGGGAAGTCCACCTCGGTGTGGTCGGCGTATTCCGGCGACTTGTAGCCGAACCGCGCGACCTTGGTGAACAGTCCGACGTCCCAGCGATCCCACAGGGTGTTCAGATCCGGCAGGTCCGCGACCTGGCGGCCGGAAAGCGCCCGGGACGCGGCCAGCGAGAGCACGACCACCGCGACCCGGCTGGCGATCCACACCGGCAGAGTCGCCCGGACAGCCTGCGGAACGCGGTTGCGCCATGACCGGAGCACACCCACACCACCGGCAGTACCCGGACGCGGAACCGGAGTGCGGATCACACCCGCGTGGACTCTCGTGCCCGGCGCCGCCGCGGTGGCGTCCAGTGCAGCGGCATCCGGTCCGGTGGCGTCCGGACCGGTGGAATCTGGTGCGGTGGAATCTGGTCCACCAGGTCCAGCGCTGCGGAAGGGATCCGCCAGAGGGCCAAAAGCAGCATGATTATGTTTTTGTCGTGCTGCCGGCAGCCCGGGTTCCGAAGGCATTGGGGGGCCATCCGAGGCCGGTGTCACGGGCTGGCCCCGGCCATGGCCGGTCCACCCCGCTGTTCCCCGCCGGCTACCGAGCGGCGGGGAAACACCTGACGTGCGTCCTGATGGACCTCCTGGCCGGCATCCGCAGTGACGACGTCCGCAGGGACGCCTGCCCTGCGGCAGCTGCGGCGCCTGCGGCGGTCCGGGACTCCATCGAGAACGCCGCCGGCCGGATCGTCCGCTCCGGTCATGCGGACCACGTCCAGTTCCGGCCGCAGGATCTCGCGGACGACCAGCCCGGCCAGCACGCACAGCACGAGATCACGGATGGCGACGGCACCCACGAACCAGCCGCGGCCGATCCCGTGTGCTCCGTTGGTGTCGTTGTAGACGAAGTGCAGGAACCGGGTGAGCAGCAGGTATGCCTCGCTGGCCTGCCAGGCGAGGAACGCCGGCCACCGCGGCCTGGCCAGTGCCGCCAGCGGTACCAGCCACAGTGTGTACTGCGGGGAGAAGACCTTATTGCTCACCAGGAAAGCGACGACGGTGAGGAACAGCAGTGCCGGCAGGCGCGGACGCCGCGGAGCCAACCATCCCAGCGCCGCGACGCCCAGGAGAAGCATCCCAAGAACGATCGTCGAGACGATGTTGAGCGTACCGGTGGGGATCCCGTTGTCCCGGACGGCGCCGAGCACTTCCGGGACCGTGACCGCGACCAGCAGCCACCCGACAAGCCCGGCCAGCGCGATCGGTACCCGCCGCGCCGGCCGGCGCGAGGCGGCCGTAAAACCCGCCACGGCCAGCAGGAGCCCGACCAGCAGCATGACGATCAGATGCAGGGGTCCGAATGCCCGGGGTGAGAAGGAACCGGCCAGCCATGTCGTGGCGAACGCCAGGGAGTCCCAGTCGGGACCGCGCTGTGAGTTGAGATCGATGAAGCGCAGCATCGCGTTCGTAGCACCGCCGGAATGGCCGCCGAACAGGGCAGGCCAGTCACCGCCGGCCCAGAACGTCGTCCAGATGCTGTCACCGGTGCGTTGATCGTCGGTGAAGTAGCCGGCGACCAGCCACAATGGCGCCCACACGGTGGCGGCGGTCACGACCGTCGCCACCAGGGCGCGACCGAAGGCCCAGCCCCTGCCCGCACGCAGGGCCAGCACGGCGACGGGTAGGAGGAACAGCAGCGGGTAGAACTTCGTCGCCGCGCCGAGCCCGAACAGGATGCCGGCAAGCGTGGGTGCGCGGCGTGACCAGGCCAGCAGCCCCCCGGCGGCGAACGCGACCGCGACGATGTCCCAGTTGGTCAACAGATGCAGCACCAGGACGGGGGCGAGCGCGAACAGGGCTGCGTCCCATACCCGTGCCCGGCCCGCGGTCAGCGCTGTGCAGAAGACCGCGACACAGCTCGCGACCAGGAACAGCAAAGCTGTGACGTCGTAGAAGACGGCCGTCCGCTGGTCGATCGTGTAGCCGGCCAGCACCTGCCTGCCGCCTTCGTCCCGGTACACCGGCTGTGACGGCGAGGCGGCACCGGCGACCGACGACGCGAACTGCATGACCGCGCCTATCAGCGGCGGGTACTCGGTCGGATAGTCGAGGAAGGGACGCTTGCCCGTGGCCAGACCTTCCTGACCGTACAGCGCGACCACGTCGGAGTAGCACATCCGCGTGTACTGATACTCGTGCGACCAGTTACGGGTGTCGCGGCACGGCGCCTTCTGCACGTAGGCGAGGACGCACGCGAGAACGGTGAACGCCATGAGCACCCGCAGCGGCGTCCACCAGCTCCGGCCGGCGCCGATGCTGGCGTGATCACCTGGCGGGCCACCGACGAGCATGCTGGCACCGGCGACCACCGGGTCCTCCCGGGACGGGCAGACCGGGGTGACGGGCGTTGCTCCCGACGAGCGCTTACCACCCGTCCCGGACGCCAGCGGTTGCACGGTCATCCGCGGACCCGTCGAAACCACTCGGGGAGCCGTCGGAGCACACGGTGATCCGGCAGACGGGCCTGTCGCTGCCGGATTCCTCCCACGTCGGCACAGCCGGCGTGGGAGGAGGTTCGGAAGGCTCCGAAGAATCTAGCCATGCACCATTGTCGGCCGCACAACATGCTTTCCCACTCGGTGGTTGGGGGACCTGGACAGTCCGGGGAGCCGAGCCTCCCGGACCTCTACCCGACTGCTTGAGCCCGTCGGACTCACCCGTCTGACTCGTCGAACTGGGGTAACCCGTCGTTCCTCGAACGTCTGGTGTTCGGGGTCGGTGTCGGTCCGACCTGTCCGTCGGGGGATGCGGTCGCGACGGCCGACGGTAGGAACTGTGCTGTCGGTCGCCCCCGCCGGTCAGGTGCATCCGCCGTATTCGTCACCTTGGGTGAGGCAGTGGGCTCCGGCGAGATGGTCGGCTGCGGAGTCGGCGACGGCGACGCGTTGGTGACGGTCCCACCGTACTTCGGCTGAGGGAAGGCCTGGGGCGTCACGCCGGTGAGGGCGCCGTCCATGAACGCCTTCCAGATCTTCGCCGGGTAGCCGCCGCCGTAGACACCGCCGGTGGCCCCCGGAATCCCCGTCAAAGCGGTCGCCTTGCTCACCCCACCGTCACCGCGGAACATGTTCACGCAGGCCGCGATCTGCGGAATGTAGCCACAGAACCACGCCGTCCGGAAATTGTCCGTGGTGCCGGTCTTGCCGGCTGCCGGACGGCCGTCGGCAAGCTGCGCGGCCTTACCCGTACCGTTCTTGAGGACCGCCTGCAGGGCATGGGTCACATCGGCCGCCACATTCGCGGGAATGGCGTTCTTCGAGGTGGTCGGACCCTCGTAGATGACCTTGCCCTTGCCGTCGATCACCCGGTCGACCAGGTGCGGGACGGCGGCCTTTCCGCCGTTGGCGAAGGTGCCGTAGACCGCAACCATGCTCTTGGCGGTGATGCCGTCACGTCCGAGGGTCACACCGGCGTCATCGGTCAGCTTGACGTCCTTGGCCACGCCCAGGGCGTGCGCGGTGGAGACGACGTTGTCGATACCGGCCTCGATGCCCAGCGGAACGTAGACGGTGTTGACCGACTCGGCGGTCGCCTCGATCAGGTCGATGTACCCGAAGTTGCCGTGTTCCTCGTCGTTACGTACAACGTACGTCCCACTGCCGTCGGCGGCCTTTCCGGGAATCCGCAGCACGTCCGGGGCCTCGTAGACCGACTTGAGGCTGACTCCCTCCTGCAGCGCGGCCGCCAGCGTGATCGGCTTGAAGGTCGATCCCGGTGGCACCTGCGCCCCGGAGACGTTGTCGACGTAGGAGGTCTGGCCGTTGTCGCCCTTGCCGTAGATCGAACCCCCGTACCAGGCCAGCACCCGGCCGGTACCCGGTTCGACCGCGACCAGGCCGGTCTTCAGGTCCGGAACGGCGGTGTAGGGCTTGGCCAGCACGTTCGTCACGGCCAGGTAGGCGGCGGTCTGTCGGCCCTGGTCGATGCTGGTCTGGATACGCAGACCCTCCAGGTTGATCTGCTGCTCGGTGATCCCGGCGTCGATCAGCTCGTCCTTGACCTGGTCACGGATGTAGGCGGCCTGCGGCGAGGAGACCGCCATGCCGTTGGACTTGTCCCGTTCCAGGGTCACCGGCGGCTTCTTGTCCGGCGTCAGACGGGAGGCGTCAAGCCAGCCCTTCGCGACCATCGTGTCCAGCACCTCGTGCCACCGACGTTCGGCAGCGGCCGGGGTCACCCGCGGGTCCAGCGCGTTCGGGGAGCGGATCAGCCCGGCGATGACCGCGCCCTCTTCCGCGGTCAGGTCCTTGGCCGACTTACCGAAGTACGTCTTGGACGCGGCCTCGATGCCGTACGCCCCACGACCGAAATAGATCGTGTTGAGGTAGGACTCCAGAATTTCGTTCTTGGAGTACTTCCGGGCGAGCTTGACCGCGAGGACGATCTCCTTCATCTTGCGGGAGAAGGTGCGCTCCTGCGTCAGATAGGCGTTCTTGGCGTACTGCTGGGTGATGGTCGACCCGCCCTGGGCGATCTCACCACCGCGGACGTTCACCCACAACGCCCGGGCGATTCCCTTCGGGGAGATGCCGGGCTCGCTGTAGAAATTCTTGTTTTCCGCCGCAAGCACGGCATGCTGGATGTCGACCGACACCTCGGACAGCGGGACGTCCGTCCGGTTGACCGTCCCGATCTTGGCGATCTCCGTCGTGCGGTCCGCATAGGTGATGATGGACGTCTGCCCGTCGGCGTTGACGGTCGCCGGCAGCGGCACCTTCGTGAAGGAGTAGAGGACGGCGACCAGCGCGGCGAACATCAGCACGCAGAACAGCAACCCGAACATGACCAGCCGGCGCAACCACTGTGGAGAGTTCCGCCAGAACATCGGACCCCGTCTTCCCTGATCCGGCCTGACCGGGGGCTGCTGGGCCTCGTCCGCGCGGCTGCGACGACCACCGACACGGATCGACGGGTCCGGATCTTCACCGACGCGTTCCAGCACGCCGTTCGTCGGGGCCGCGGCGGGGACGTCATCCGGGCGGGGACGGCGTACATAGGTGGTGGAGTTGGCGGTCCGTTCCCGGACGCCGATGCGGTCCATCGCAGCCCGGTCGGTCGTGTCGTACATGCTGTTGACAGGCTGGCCCCGCCGGTCGGAGTGCACCGACGTCTGGTCTGCCTCGCTGTATGCGGTGCTGCCGGGGGCGGCGCCCGCCCTGCCGGATGCGCCACCGCCGTGCTGGGTGTCACCGTCCGAGCGACTGTTCGGGTATCCGTTCACAGGTCCGGCATCCGGATGGTCCCGGTCGGCCTGGTCCCGGTCAACCTGGGCACGGCGAGTGTGGGTACGGCCGTCGTCGTCGCGCGGGTACACGTCCCGATCGTAGATGTTGGCCTCACTGACAGTCCCGTCCGTGGCGGCGGGAGTGAACCCCGCGTCGTCGGTGGCTGTTGTGAGACGGTACGCCGCCCCTCACAACCGCACGCACACCGGGCTCTTCTTAACAGCTGACCCAGACAGCTCTTAACGGCTGACACGGACAGCCGTCAGGACATGCCGGCGCGACCGGCGCCGTTATTCCTCAGCCGTCTTCCGGCGGGTCGTCCGTTTGACCCGCGGCCGGCCGGTACCGATCACGAATGACATGATCAGATGATTCCAGGCACAGGACGTACAGACCTCGACAACGTAGACACGCAGTTCGCTGAACTGTTGGGCGAGGGACGGCAGGTCCCTGGTCGCCCGCACCCGGCCGGAACTCACGCCGAGCTCGTCACCGTAGGTGTACGTGACATTGGTCAAAGGCTCGCGGCCCCGGCAGACCGGGCAGCGCCTGGCGGTCGTCTCCCCGTGGTATTTGGCCGCCCGCAGCAGGTATGGGTGCGCGTCACACACATCCGTCGTCGACACCCTGCCGGCATGCAGGTCAGCGAGTGTCGCCCGCCGGGCGAGCGCGTAGTCGACAACCGACCGTGGACGCATGGCATAAGACGGTACGCCGGATGCGTCGTGCTGGCAGACGGTCCGGACACAAGCCCATGCGACGCCGAAAGAGCGCCGAACGCCGGACACAGCGCGTTACGGTTGTCTTTGCAATTACCTGGGAAGCCGGGACCTGGGCCCGCGGCAACGATCCGGCCATCTCAACTTTCCGTGCCAGACATCCCTGGTTGCCTTCGTTATCCTGAAGTGGCATGCTCGATGTATCGGAACGATATGTCTTACCGCTAGATCAGCATGTCTTACCACTGGATCGACCAGATAGATCAAACCGATGGATCGCAACGCTGGACTGGCCTGGACATACCGGTCACGTCGGTGTTACGGCTGACTTCCGAGGGAAGGAGCGGGGATGTTGGAGCTGGCCGTCCTCGCGCTGCTCTCCGAAAGCCCGATGCACGGCTACGAGCTGCGCAAACGCCTCAACACCGTGCTGGGGACCTTCCATCGTTTCAGCTATGGCTCCCTGTACCCCTGCCTGCGCAAGTTGCAGGCCGAGCACTACGTCACGGCCGACGACTCCAGCGCCGCAAATCGCCTCGGTGGTCGCAGTCGCGTCGTCTACACCCTCACCGCCGAGGGCAAGGAGCGCCTCGCCGCCCTGCTCGGTGAGGGCGGTCCGTCCTCCTGGGAGGACGAGATGTTCGGCATCCGGTTCGCGTTCTTCGGCAAGACCGATGCCGACGTGCGGCTGCGCATCCTCGAAGGCCGGCGCGGACGACTGGAGGAACGGCGGGAGAAGGTCCGGTCCGCCCTGGCCAGGACCCGCGAGCGTTTCGACTCCTACACCCTCGAACTGCAGCGCCACGGCCTTGAGTCCGTCGAACGCGAGGTCCGCTGGCTGACCGAGCTGATCGAGACGGAGCGTGCGCAGGCACCGGCCACCGGGCCGTCCATAGAAACATCCACAGAGTTGTCCACCGATTCGACGCCGCCGACGCCGTCGGATCCGGGAGGGAACGGCAACGAGGTCCCGCCCGCGCGTTAGTACCCGCGCCGGTGCCACCTCGGCCCGGATCCCGCCCACCCGCGTCCCACAACCGCAAAAGGAGCAGACCGTCATGGGTTCGGTACGTGTCGCCATTGTCGGTGTAGGCAACTGCGCCGCATCCCTCGTCCAGGGGGTCGAGTACTACCGCGACGCTGATCCGTCCGCACAGGTCCCGGGCCTGATGCACACCCAGCTTGGGGAATACCACGTCGGGGATCTGGAGTTCGTCGCCGCGTTCGACGTGGACGCGAAGAAGGTCGGGCGCGACCTGTCCGAGGCCATCGTCGCCAGCGAGAACAACACGATCAAGATAGCGGAAGTGCCTCCGCTGGGTATCACGGTCGCCCGCGGCCACACGCTGGACGGCCTTGGTCGCTACTACCGGGAGACGATCGCCGAGTCCGACGACACCCCGGTGGACGTCGTCGCCGCCCTGCGCGAGGCCCGAGCCGACGTCCTCGTCTGCTATCTGCCCGTGGGCTCCGAAAACGCGGCGAAGTTCTACGCCCAGGCCGCGATCGACGCCGGCGTCGGCTTCGTCAACTGCCTGCCGGTGTTCATCGCGGGCCGCCCCGAATGGGCGGAGAAGTTCCGCGCCGCGGGTGTTCCGATCGTCGGTGACGACATCAAGTCACAGGTCGGCGCCACCATCACCCACCGGGTGCTCGCGAAACTGTTCGAGGACAGAGGCGTCGTCCTGGACCGCACGATGCAGCTCAACGTCGGCGGCAACATGGACTTCAAGAACATGCTCGAACGGGACCGGCTGGAGTCCAAGAAGATCTCCAAGACGCAGGCGGTGACCTCCCAGCTCTCCCACGAGATCGGCAAGGACAACGTCCACATCGGCCCGTCCGACTACGTCGCCTGGCTGGACGACCGCAAGTGGGCCTATGTCCGCCTTGAGGGCCGCGCGTTCGGTGACGTGCCCCTGAACCTGGAATACAAACTCGAGGTCTGGGACTCCCCGAACAGCGCCGGTGTCGTCATCGACGCGGTCCGCTGCGCCAAGATCGCCCTTGACCGGGGTATCGGC
>NZ_CAAAFT010000496.1:35312-35920 GCF_900634765.1 Candidatus Protofrankia californiensis
GCGCCAAGATCGCCCTTGACCGGGGTATCGGCGGACCGCTGCTTGCGGCATCCTCGTACTTCATGAAGTCACCGCCGGAGCAGTACCGGGACAACATCGCCCGGGACAAGGTGGAGGCGTTCATCAGCGGCGAATAGGAACCCGCCGGCCAAAGGCGACGCGACAATGATTACCGGCGCGTCGCCGGAGGCCACCGGTGTCGACAGCCGCTGTGACAGTGCCCGGCCACCCGGAGGGGGTGGCCGGGCACTGTCACTGTCGGGGTCAGGTCTTGACGTCAGGTCTGGGCATCGGCGCACGTGTGCGTCCGGCCCGTCATGGGGTGGGATCCGCCGTCGCGGCAGCCGCGGGCAGCCGGCGGGACACCGTCATCGCCGGATCGGGAACAGGCGTCCGCGGCCCGCGGGCCCGCAGATACAGCAGCGCGCACACGATGTAGCCGCCTCCGGCGACCAGCACCATGACAGGCGACCGACCGGTGACTGGCAGGGTGATCGCCGCCAGCGCCGCGGCGGCCACATAGGCCACGTTGAACAACAGGTCGTAGAGGGAGAAGGCGCGGCCCCGATAGGCGTCCTCGGTCTGTTCCTGCACGATCGTGTCCACGC
>NZ_CAAAFT010000496.1:35945-36778 GCF_900634765.1 Candidatus Protofrankia californiensis
ACGTTGAACAACAGGTCGTAGAGGGAGAAGGCGCGGCCCCGATAGGCGTCCTCGGTCTGTTCCTGCACGATCGTGTCCACGCAGATCTTGCTCGCCTGGGCGGCGAAGCCGATCGGAATCGAGCCCACGATCAGCAGTGGCGACGAGAACGGAAGGCACAGGGCAATCTCGATGATCCCGGCGGCGAGTAACACGAGGCTGATCCAGGTCTGCTTGCTGATCCGCCGGGTCACCCTCGGGGTGACGAACGCGGCCGCGACCGTGCCCACCCCGCTGGCCGCCACCAGCAGCGCAAGGCCACCGAGGCCGCCGTCCGCGCCCGTGAAGTAGTTGCGGTAGAGCAGGACGGCCATCACCGTCGTCAGACCGTACGCCGCCCGCGAGCCGGTCAGCGCGGCGAGCGCGTACCGGGCCGGGCGCCGCTGCCACAGGTGGTCGGCGCCGGCCGCCAGCTCCACGACCACCTGCCGGGCCTCGCGCAGTACGCCCTGCCCGGGTGCGGAGTGCAGCGGTCCGAACTCGTACCGGCCGGCGCGGCCCGCGGTGCCCGCCGCGGCCAGGTAGACCAGACCGGCGAGCGCGGCCACCAGAGCGACACCCGCGTCGTCACCGCCGATCAGCCCGCGTATGCCACTACCGATCCCGGCGCCGACCAGCGTCATGACCGTCCCGGACGTCACCGACAGGGCGTTCGCCGTGACCAGCTTCCCGGTGGGGACGACGACGGGCAGCCCCGCGGACAGTGCCGCGAGCACGAAACGGTTGACGCTGACCACCGCGAGCGCAGTCGCGTAGAAGTCGACGCCGGTATGGCCGGCCGCGATGAGCAGGAC
>NZ_CAAAFT010000497.1:0-505 GCF_900634765.1 Candidatus Protofrankia californiensis
GTCGCGTAGAAGTCGACGCCGGTATGGCCGGCCGCGATGAGCAGGACAAGCAGGACGAGCAGCACCGCCCGCACCAGCCCGCACCCCACCAGCACCCGCTGCCGTGAGATCCGGTCGAGCACGATCCCGGCGAACGGACCGATGACGCTGAACGGCAGCACCACGATCGCCAGCGATGCCGCGAGCGCCGCAGCGGACGTCGCCCGTTCGGGGGAGAACAGCACGTAGCTGACCAGGCTCGCCTGGAACACGCCGTCGGCGGCCTGCGAGGTCAGTCGGGAGGCGAAAAGCCGCCGGAATCCCGTCGACGTTTCGGGAAGCTGGGCCTTCGGCGCCGCGGAAAAAGCATGATCGCGCGACCGTCGGCCCTCCAGCCCGAGGAGTTGTCGCAGATCTCCGGCCCGCGCCACACCAATGAGCCTACGGACCTCGCCCCCTGACACGCGTGCGGTCCGCCCTCGGTGTCGTGGCCCCGGTGTCGTGGCCCCGGTTGTTGTGGCAGGGG
>NZ_CAAAFT010000497.1:1232-6836 GCF_900634765.1 Candidatus Protofrankia californiensis
GTGTCGTGGCCCCGGTGTCGTGGCCCCGGTTGTTGTGGCAGGGGTCCCCGGGACGTCTGTGGGGCGCACGTGCAGGCCCGAGGTTCAGGCGCCGCCGCCCTGGCTAGGTCCGGGACCTGACGGCGGAGTCGGCAGGAAGGCCGGAGTCGAGATGCTCGCCGGGGATCTCCCCGGGGATGGGGATATTGTTCGCGCGCGCCCAGCGGAACAGCTCCGCCTCGGCTCCCTCGCGCCCGACCAGGCCCGCCTCGAAACGGAAGTCGAGCATGTGCGCCCGGGCCTGCCCCACCAGCCGGCCAGGCGTCAGGCCCAGCAGCGCCATGATGTCGTCCCCGGACAGCTCCGGGCGGATCGCGGCGATCTCCTCCTGCTCGGACAGCCGGGCGATCCGTTCCTCCAGCGTGTCGTACGTGGCAGCCAGCGTCTCGGCCTTGCGCCGGTTACGCGTCGTGCAGTCCGAGCGCACGAGCTTGTGCAGTCGGGACAGCTGCGGCCCGGCGTCGTGGATGTACCGGCGCACCGCCGCGTCCGTCCACTCACCGCGCCCGTAGCCGTGGAAGCGCAGGTGCAGGAACACCAGCAGAGTGATCGCGTCCGCGACGTCCTTGGGGAAGCGCAGCGCGGCCAGACGCCTGCGGGTCATGTCGCGCCCGACCACCTCGTGATGATGGAAGGAGACACCGCCCCCTGGGGCGTGCCGGCGGGTCCGTGGCTTTCCGATGTCGTGCAGCAGCGCGGCCCAGCGCAGCACCTCGTCCGGACCGCCGTCGGGTGGCGGGTCCTCCAAGGCGATGGCCTGGCGCAGCACGGTCAGGGTGTGGGCGTAGACGTCCTTGTGCTGGTGGTGCTCGTCGATCTCCATCCGCAGTGCGGGCAGTTCGGGCAGCACGACGTCGGCGACGCCGACGTCCACCAGACGGGCAAGCCCCGCGACGGGATCGGCCGCAACCATGAGTTTGCGCAGCTCGTCCCGGATGCGTTCCACCGCAACGATCTTCAGCCGGGGTGTCCTCGAACGCATCGCCGCGACCAGTTCCGGCACCGGGACCAGCCCGAGCTGGGCCTCGAAGCGGGCCGCGCGCAGGATGCGCAGCGGGTCGTCGTCGAAGGATGCCTCGGGGGAGCCGGGTGTGCGCAGCACCTTGCGGGCGAGGTCGCCCATACCGCCGAACAAGTCGACGAACTCGTGACCGGGTACGGACACCGCCATGGCGTTGACGGTGAAGTCGCGGCGGACGAGGTCCCCCTCGAGGGTGTCGCCATAGGCGACCACCGGATTCCGCGAGGTGCGGTCATATGCCTCGGTCCGGTAGGTGGTGACCTCGAACCGTACTCCGGCCCGGATCAACCCGACGGTGCCGAAGGCGATCCCCGTCTCCCAGACCCCGTCCGCCCAGCCGCGGGTGATGTCAAGGATCTGTTCGGGACGGGCGTCCGTGGCGAAGTCGAGGTCGGCACCGGCCACGCCGGACGTTCGAGGGCCGCCGGCCGCGTCCGCGGTGCCGGTCGGGCCCGGACGGCCCAACAGGGCGTCCCGGACGGATCCGCCGACCAGATACAGGCTGTGGCCGGCGTTGGCGAAGACCCGTCCGAGATCGTCAGCGGAAGCCGGCACCTTGAGCAGTGCGCTGACCGCCCGCTCCGCGGAGTCACGTGGGTTGTCCAGGCAGATCACCGACACTGTCCCAGGGTATAGGCCGGGATCAGACCGTTCCGGCAACCACCTGCCGATCAGCATGCGCCGATCGGTACTCGCCGATCAGCATTCGCCGGCCGCTCCCGCTGCGGTCGCATGCCGGGAGAAGTGACGCGCAAGACTCGTACGATCAGCCCATGGCCCCGTTCTCGCCCTCCCCTCGGCGGCGGCTGCGCCGGACGGAGGAAACTTCGGCGGGCGGGCTGGTACTGGACGACCATTCGGAAATGGCCAATGCGGCACTGATAGCACGCCGTGACCGTAACGGCGACTTGCTGTGGTCGTTACCGAAGGGCCACGTCGAAGCGGGTGAGACAGCGGAGCAGACAGCGGTTCGGGAGGTGGCGGAGGAGACTGGTGTGACCGGACGGGTACTCGGCCGGCTGGGAATGATTGATTTCTGGTTCGTGACCGGACGGACGCGCGTACACAAGACCGTTCACCACTATCTCCTGCTTCGGACGACCGGGGAGCTCTCGGACGTCGACGTCGAGGTCACCGAGGTTGCCTGGGTACCTCTGGTCGATGTTCCGCAACTACTCGCCTACGACGACGAACGCAGCCTCCTGCACAGGGTGCCGGCCATTCTCACGGACAGCATGTGACAGACAGCCACGTATACCCCGCAGTACGGTGTACCGTCACGGTCGCTGCGATCGTACTGTCGGTGACAATTATGATGTTGGGCGCGACTGCAGTCCATGCCCGAGCCGACCCTCCATCCACAGGCTTCACACATATATCCACAGGTTCGCCCCCGGGCCCGTCAGGACTGCCGGGCTCGGCAAGCGCTGCTTCCCCGCAACCCCCACTCCAGCCCACGAGGGCTGTCCGGTCCACGACGGCTGTGGCCACCGGTGCCACCCGTCCTGTCCGGGTGGCACTCGACGAGTTCGCCGCTGTTGCCGGGCCACAGCTACCACTGAACGTCACCGGCCACCTGGAACTCACCGGCGCCGACCAGATCTCCGACCTGGAGATACGGATCGAGCTCGCACGTGTGGTGTCCAGCCGCAAGGACCTGGCGAACCTGCGTGACAACCCGGCCGCCGCGGCTGCGCTGAGCTACTCGACCGCGGTCGCCTCCCAGCCGGTGGCGAGCAGGCTCGTACCGGGAGCTCTCCCGGTGACGTTCACCGCCGGCGCCAAGCTGACAGGGTTGGGCCTGCCGGCCGCGTTGCGGGTCTACCCGTTGCGTTTCACCGCGTCCGGCATGCTCAACGGCCAACGCAAGGTCGTCGGGACGACTTACTCCTTCCTGGTCTGGGCTCCGGTCGCGGTGACCGGCCCCATGCCGATCTCGGTCGTGCTACCGGTCGCGGAGGTGCCGCGGCTGCGCGCCGACGGCCGGCTCACCAACGACGACCTGACCGACCTGGTGGCACCCGGCGGCCGGCTGGACCGGCTGCTGAGCTCCGTCGCCCCGGTCGGGAGCAGGCCGGTACCGCCCGTCGCCCTCGCAGTCGACCCCGTCCTCGTGCAGACACTGCAGATCATCGCCGGTGGTCCGTACGAGGTGGCCACGCCGTCCGGTCCGAGCCCCAGACGTCCGGACCGGGACGCCGCGGCCTTCCTGGCGAAGCTGAAGGCGTTCGCGGACGCCGGCGGCACGGTCTTCGCCCTGCCCTACGGTGACGTCGACATGGTGGCGCTGACCCGCGCCCAGGAGTTCCACAGCATCCTGGTGGCGTTGCTGACCGGCCGGACCGTCGTCGCGAACGCGATCGGTCGCAGCCCGGACACGACGATCGCCTACCCCGGTGACGGACTCGTCGACGCCCCCACCCTCGACGTGCTGCGCCGCATGGGCATCACAACCGTGATCGCGGACTCCAACCTGTTGCCGCCGAAGGACCCGGAGAAGACCTACACCCCCTCGACCGCCACCGAGATCCCGACATCCGGCGGTGTCGCACGGGTGCTGGCCGCCGACCCGCAGCTTGCGGATCTCGCGACCGGTCCCACGAGTGACGCCGACGCGCCGACCCAGGCGGAGTCGTTCCAGGACCTCCTCGCCGAGATCGCGATGATCGCCGCCGAGCGGCCGGGGCTGGTCCGGCCCCAGACGCTGGCGCTGCCGCGTTACTGGGACCCGCCGGCCGGCTGGGCGGAAACGGTCTTGGAGGGCCTGTCCACCCCGTTCTCCCGGTTGGCTGCGCTGACGTCGACCCCGCCTGTGGGCGGCACCTCGACGGGAGCGGTCCCGGCGGCCGGCGAACGTGGCCCCCTGACCTACCCCGACTGGGCCCGCGCGGCCGAACTGCCCGTCTCCCGGATGATCGCCACGGAGGACCTGCGCAACCAGGTCCACGCGCTGAAGTCGGTCCTGTGCCCGCCGGACTCGGGAGCCTCCGGCGCACGCAACTGTGCTGACGCGGGCATCGACGCGATGGAGTACACGCTCACGTCGTCCGAATCGATCGCATGGCGGGCGAGCGCCGCCGGCACGGACGGCGCCGACGAGCTGAGCACGGGTGTCGCTGGTGTGGTACAGGCGCTGCGGGAAGGCATCCGGGTGGTCGCCTCGCGCAGTGTGTCGCTGACCAGCAAGCACGGCACGGTCCCGGTCACGCTCGAGAACAACACTGCGGTCATCATCAACGTGGTGCTCTCCCTGTCCTCGACCGACCGGGCACGACTACGATCGGAAACCAAGGTTAAACTCACAGTGCCACCTCTCCAGAAGGTGCAGGTGGAAATCGAGGTCGATGCCGAGGGCGCCGGTACGTTTCCCGTCGATGTCGCGATCCTCACCCCGGCCGGCAAGCCGCTGTCGACCGCGCCGCCGGTACGGATCCTGGTGAAATCCACGGTCTTCGGCGTGATAGCGGTGGCGATAACAGGAGGAGCGCTGGCAGTCCTGGCGTTCGCGGTGGTGATCCGGCTGCTCCGCCGGTTGCGGACGCTGCGCGACCGGACGCCCGCCGGGGCGTCCCCACGAACCGGGCCGCTGCCGCTACGAACCGAGCCCTCCCCGGCGAACCCAGCCAGACCTGCCCACCCGGACGACCCACCTGCATCCGCCGTTGCGGACGGTCCGGGCACCCACGAGCGGCGCGGCATGCCCGGTACGCCGTCCTCCGGTGGCCGGCGTACCGGCGTTCCCCCGGGGGACGGCCTGGAGCGGCTCCTGCGCGCGAGCCACGCCTCCGGCAACACCGGCAACAAAGGAACACGACCGTGACGGCCGGACCCGGCGGCGGGACCAGGAACGGCGAGGCCGGCAACGGAGGCACCAGGAAGCCGCCTGCCCGCCACCGCCGGCGACCCGCCTTCGACCCGTCCGGGCCCACAAAACCGATGGTCGGACCGGTCGGGCCGCCGTTGCCTGCCCCCACCCCGGGTAGCGCGAGGCGGGGAACACCCCCGGCCGGTCCCGGCCAGGGCCGGTCGGAGCAGGGCCGGTTGACGGGCGGCCGACCCAGGAAGGCGTCCGGGCGCAAGGCGATGACCCTCGGCCGAGCCAGCGGCACCATGGCGATCGGTACGGTCGCGTCCCGGGCGTCGGGGTTCCTGCGGACGGTGGCGATCGCCGCGGCGATCGGTACCGGCGCGGTCGGGGACGCCTACAACGTCGCCAACACCACCCCGAACATTCTCTACGACCTGCTGCTCGGCGGGGTGCTGTCCAGCGTCATCGTGCCGGTGCTGGTCCGGGCGGCCAAGGACGACCCGGACGAGGGCGAGGCGTTCGCGTCCTCGCTGCTCACCCTGGTGGTATTGGGGCTCGGTGCCACCGTGGCGGTCGCGATGCTGGCCGCCCCGCTCATCATCAGCGCCTACCTCGCCGCCGGCGGCGCCGAGCAGGATCTCGCCGTGACGTTCCTGCGGTGGTTCCTACCACAGGTGATCTTCTACGGGCTGGGCGCCACGATCGGGGCGATCCTCAACGTCCGCCAGTCGTTCGC
>NZ_CAAAFT010000497.1:7042-8818 GCF_900634765.1 Candidatus Protofrankia californiensis
GGCGATCCTCAACGTCCGCCAGTCGTTCGCCGCGCCGATGTTCGTGCCGGTGCTCAACAACCTGATCGTGATCGCGACCTGCGTGGCGTTCATCTTCGTGCCCGGGCCACGTCCCCCCACGGTCGCCGGGATCAGCGACGCCCAGATCACGGTCCTCGCCGCCGGCACGACACTCGGCGTCGTGATCATGACGCTCGCGTTGCTGCCGTCACTGCGGGCAGTCGGTTTCCGCTACCGGCCGCGGCTGGACCTCTCCCACCCCGGGCTGCGCCGGGCGATGCGCCTGGCCGGCTGGACGCTGCTCTACGTGGCGGTCAGCCAGGTCGGCTACCTGGTCATCGTGCGCCTTGCCAGCTCCGCGACGGCGTACACCGTCTATACCTACGGGTACCAGATCTTCCAGCTCCCCTACGCCGTCATCGCCGTATCGGTGATCACCGCGCTGTTGCCGCGGATGAGCGCGCATGCCGCGGACAACCGCAGCGATCTGGTCCGCCAGGACCTGTCCACCGGGACGCGGCTGGCGGCGGTGGTGATCGTGCCGGCGGCGCTCGTGCTGCTGGCGCTGGGCCGCCCGATCGCGGTCGCGGTGTTCAACCATGGCGCCGTGAGCTACGCCGGGGCCGTGCGTATCGGTGACACCCTGGCCGCGTTCGCGGTCGCCCTGGTGCCGTTCTCCCTGTTCCAGGTGCAGCTGCGGGTGTTCTACGCCCACCAGGACAGCCGGACCCCCGCATTGATCAACATGGGGGTCGTCGCCACCAACATCGCCTGTGCGGCCGCGTTGAGCTCGCTGCTGCCCGACAAGAACCGGTCGGTGGCGCTGGCGCTGGCCTTCGCCGCGTCCTACCTGGTCGGTGTCGCGGTCTCGTCGGTACTGCTGCAGACCCGCCTGGGAGGTATCGACGCCGGACGGATCGCGCGCATGCTCACCCAGGTGACCATCGCCGGAGGGCTGGGCGCGGTCGTGGCCGCGGCTGTCTCCTCCCTGGTACGGATGGTCCTCGGCCAGGGCTGGATCGGTTCGGGTGTGAGCGTTGTCCTTGCCTGCGGGGTAGGAGTGCCTATCTACCTGGCGGCCATTGTCCGGATGCGGTTGCCCGAGATGGCCGCACTTGTCATGACCGTCCGTGGCCGATTTGGTTCACGATCGGCACACTGATCCCGGCCACAACCGACACAATGGCCGGCTGCCGGTCAGGGGACTCGTACACTGAACAGGCTGCATCCGGCTACGACAGCCGGACGCGTCGGTGATGACGGAGGCGCTGTGGTCGACGGGCACAACCGACCGCCGCGGGTTGACGTCGATAAGGACGTGACGAGCAGCGCGACCTGGAACGCCGGCGCCGTGGCGGCACCTGCGTCCTCCGACGCCACCGGCCCTATGGCTCCCCCGGGGCCGGCCGCCCTGCCGGTCAGCACCATGCTGGACGGCCGCTACCAGCTTCTGTCGGTCATGCACGCGCGTGGGCCGGTCACCCTGTGGCGCGGGGACGACCGCATCCTCGCCCGGCCCGTCGCCGTCCGCGTGGTGCAGCACGCCGACACCGGCGCGCAGGACTGCGCGGCCCTCGATCGCGCCGCCGAGATGCTGCTGTCAGCCGCCATCGGCTCCGGCCGGCTGGTGCACCCGGGCGCGGCGTCGACGTATGACGCCACATCGACCACCACCGAGGCCGGTCGCGTCTCCTATGTGGTGAGCGAATGGGTGGAGGGCAACTCCCTGCAGGCGCTGTCCGCCGAACGCCCGCTGCGCCCGGACCAGGCCACGAC
>NZ_CAAAFT010000498.1:0-3114 GCF_900634765.1 Candidatus Protofrankia californiensis
GTGATCACGTCCGCGGTCGATCTCGCCGAAGCGCTCGAGGAGCTCGCTCCCGCGGACGGCACCCTGGACCTCGGCCGGGTCCGGTTCGACAACGAACCGCCGATGACGCGGGCCATGACCACGGGAACCTCGACCGCCGGTTACAACGTGGACGCCTTCGGGTCGGATGCGGACTCCTACGACCCACCGGGGAACACGGCGTATCCGCCCGGCGACCCCGGTGGTGGCTATCGCAGCGGCTACCGGGGCAGCCGGGACCATCCGGACAGCGCTGACTTCCCGAAAGACCAAAGGCGACGTGATCATGATTCACCCGCACCGGGGGTGCCCGGCTTCCTCAGCGGGTACCCGGACGACAGGGACACCCGGCGTCCGCGCGGCCCGGCGCGGCGCCGCCGGCTGTTGATCCTGGCCGGGCTTGTCGTCATCATCGCCGTGGTCACGGTGACTTCGATCGCGCTGACCCGCGACACCGGCCGGAAGACTCCGGCCGCACCGGCACCGGCTCCGTCCGCGACCACCCAGGTGGGTGCCGCCCTCCCGACTCCGAGCGTGATGGCGTTCGACCCGCCGCCCGGGCAGGACGGCGAGAACGACGCGGACGCGCCGAAGGCCATCGACGGTGATCCGTCCACCGTCTGGACAACGGAGGGATACAACAACACCGACGGCAGGCAGTTCGGCGGGTACGCCAAGTCCGGCGTAGGTCTTCGGCTGGACTTCGGCAAACCCGTCACCATCCGCGAAATGAAGATCGCATTTGGTTTCGGTCCCACGGCGTTCGAGCTACGCGCCGGTGACACCGCCGCGAACGACGCGAACGCGTATACGGTTGTCCTTCCCGAAACCGTCGCCACCAGCACGACCGTGTCCGTCCCGGCGGCAGCCGCCCACCAGTATTGGGTTGTTTGGCTGACCAAGCTGCCGACGGTGGACGGACGGTTCAAGGGCTCCGTCGTCGACGTCTCCTTCCGCTCCTGACCGGCTGGAACACCAACCCCGGTCCGGCTGCCGTCCCGTGACTTCCTCCGAACCATCCGTCGCCGAGACCGGCATCCCGGACGCCGGCAGCTCCCCGTCCTCGGCGCCGGGGACGGCGACACCGGCGGAGAAGGACCGGGAGCTGCTTCGCCGGCACGTCGACGGCGACCCGGACGCCTTTACCGAGCTGGTGCGGGCTCACAGCAACCGGGCATGGGCGGTGGCGCTGGGCATGCTGCGTGACCGGGAGGACGCCGCTGACGCCGTCCAGGAGGCAATGCTGTCGGCCTACCGCGGTGCCGCGGCCTTCCGCGGCGAGGCGTCGGTGGCCACCTGGCTGCACCGCATCGTCGTCAACGCCTGTCTGGACCGGCTGCGCCGCCGCGCGGCCCGTCCTCAGGTTCCGCTGCCTGTCGGCGACGGCGGTAGCGGTAGCGGTAGCGGTGGTGCTGGTGAACTGGCCGAACCGCGCGACGCGATCGTCGAAGGCGAGACGCGGCTGGCCGTTGAATCCGCACTCGGCCGGCTCCCGGAGACGCTGCGACTCGCGGTGGTGCTCGTCGACATCCAGGGCTGGTCGGTTGCAGAAGCCTCCGCGCTGCTCGCGGTGCCGGTGGGCACGGTGAAAAGCCGGTGCGCGCGGGGACGCGCGAAGCTGGCTGTAATGCTCGACTACCTGCGTCCCGGGAACCCTGCGGCGCTCGATTCCGTCAGTCAGAGCAGGCACGTCAATACGTCCAAGGCGGTCGGAGGAGGTGTCGGCGATGACAGCTGATCGGCATCCGGATGTGGAGCACCTCGATGCCTACGCCGACGGGGGCCTTTCGGCGTCCGCTGTGGAACTCCACGTCCGGGGCTGCCCACAGTGCAGCGAAACTGTGACGGCGCTGCGCCGGGTGCGTCGTGACCTCGCGGCGCTGGCCTCGGTAACCATGCCGGAGGACGTCGCGACAAGGCTGCACGCCGCTCTGATCATCGAGCAGGATCGCCGCCGGCCGAACAGCCCCGACAGCCCCGACACGCTCGAGGCGGGCAGCCACGGGCCGGCGCCGCAACACTCGGTGAAGTGGCTCAGACCATTGCGGCCGCCCCGCTTGCGTCCGCGGTCGCATCCCCGGAGGCCGGGGCGGATGCGTGGCCGCGGTCACCCCGGCCTCCGGTCGTCCCGACCGGGGCAGGTCCCCTCGTGGCTCAGCGCGGCAGTGGCCTGCCTGACGGTCGTCGTCGCGGTGGTCGGCTTCATGGGGGTACTGGGCCGGCATACCGGGCGGACCTCGGCCGGCGAGGCCGTCAGCCAGGTCGTGGCACCGCTTTCGGCTGACATCACCGGATCATCCGAGGGGACACGACAAAGCGCGGGGGGCAGCTCGACCAGTGGCGCGGCGGTCTCCGCAGCGGCCGGCGACGGGGACGCCACAGCCTCCGCGCCAGCGATATTCGCGCATACGGGACACCTGCTTAATGTCGCCGGCATCCCTCAGCATACGCTCGACCTGTTGTCCGGCCGGATAAAAGGGACTTTCCAGGCGCCACTGCGCGACTACGGCGGTGCCGCGGCCGGTCCACCCGCCGCGGCAGCATCCCTCGTCACCGAGCTCACCCAACCGGACCTGCGCACCTGCTACCTCAGCCTGGCGACGCAGACCGGCGGTAACATCATCGCCCTGGATCTCGTCGCCTTCGACGGCCAGCCGGCCGTGCTGGTCGTCCTGTCCGTCCCCACCGATCCCGACGAGCTGCGGGTGATCGTTCTTGACGAGCGGTGCGGAGTGACCAACATCGCAGCCGCATTGTGGTACAGCACCACCACGTCCCGCAGGTAGTTATAGGTCCCGCAGGTAGTTATAGGTCGTTATAGCTCTCATCCCGCAGGTGGTCATCGATCCGCTCGTGACGAACACCGCTGGCCGCAGCGGTGCAGGAGCAGCCCGGGAGCGGCGCAGGAGCGGCCCGAGGGAATCGGGTGCGCAATGGGACAGTTGTGGCTGGCGCACGGCCTCACCGGCGGCAGCCGGCGATCTGAAGGGACAGGTGGAAATGTGACCGCGCACAGCAGCGGGAACGAATCGCGCATCCCGGACGTCCGGGATCCCGACGTCCGGGATGTCGTCATCATCGGGTCCGGTCCGGCCG
>NZ_CAAAFT010000498.1:3528-4399 GCF_900634765.1 Candidatus Protofrankia californiensis
GGATCCCGGACGTCCGGGATCCCGACGTCCGGGATGTCGTCATCATCGGGTCCGGTCCGGCCGGCTACACCGCGGCGATATACACGGCGCGCGCGAACCTGCGCCCGCTGGTCTTCGAGGGCGCCGTCTCGGCCGGCGGCGCGCTGATGACCACGACCGAGGTGGAGAACTTCCCCGGATTCCCCGAAGGCATCCAGGGCCCCGAGCTCATGGACGGCATGCGCCGGCAGGCCGAGCGCTTCGGCGCCGAACTGATCGCCGACGACGTCACCGCGGTCGACCTACGAGCCGACCCGAAGATCATCACTGTCGAGGACAGGACCTACCTTGCCCACACTGTGATCATCGCCACCGGCTCGGCATACCGCAAGCTAGGTCTGGAGGACGAGGACCGCCTGCTGGGACGCGGGGTGTCCGCGTGCGCGACCTGCGACGGCTTCTTCTTCAGGGATCAGGACATCCTCGTCGTCGGCGGCGGCGACTCCGCCCTGGAGGAGGCGACGTTCCTGACCCGTTTCGGCCGGTCCATCACGGTCATCCACCGTCGCAACCGGCTGCGGGCGAGCGCCATCATGCAGCAGCGCGCAATCGCCAACGACAAGATCCGGTTTCGGTGGAACGCCGAGGTCGTGGCGGTCCTCGGCGCGGACCGGGTCACCGGCGTCCAGGTCCGCGACACCGTGACCGGCGAGATCGACGAGATCGACGCGAGCGGTCTGTTCGTCGCCATCGGCCACGAGCCCCGCACCGAGCTCGTCCGTGGCCAGCTCGACCTGGACGCCGCCGGCTACGTCGTGGTCGAACATCCGTCCACCCGCACCAACCTGCCCGGGGTGTTCGCCTGCGGCGACGTCGTGGACCACATCTACCG
>NZ_CAAAFT010000498.1:4424-5048 GCF_900634765.1 Candidatus Protofrankia californiensis
GTGTTCGCCTGCGGCGACGTCGTGGACCACATCTACCGGCAGGCCATCACGGCGGCCGGCACCGGGTGTGCCGCGGCGTTGGACGCCGAACGCCATCTGGCCGCCCGCGAGGACGAAGCCGGCCAGACGCCTCGGGCGCCCGCCGAGGCAGTCGCGTCCTAACAGGTGTCCTAACAGGCCAAAAGCAGCACGATCATACTTTTAATGATCATATAGCCCTCGATCGCATCGTCTTCGGTCGGCAAAACCGTCCGGACACCACCCAGCGGCAACAATCAGAAGGAGATCATTATGGCAGGAGTCACCCAGCCCGTCACCGACAACACGTTCACCGAGGAGGTACTGAAGAGCAAGGTGCCCGTTCTCGTCGACTTCTGGGCGGAGTGGTGCGGGCCTTGCAAGATGGTCGCTCCGGTTCTCGAGGAGATCGCTGCTGAGCACGGCGACAAGCTGCGGATCGTCAAACTCAACATCGACGAGAACCCGCAGACCGCCCGGCAGTACCAGATCCTGTCCATACCCACCATGGCCGTGTTCGTCAACGGCGAGGTGGACAAGAGCATCGTCGGCGCGAAGCCCAAAGCCGCCCTGCTGCGGGATCTTTCCGCGTATATCTGAGGTATC
>NZ_CAAAFT010000499.1:0-1295 GCF_900634765.1 Candidatus Protofrankia californiensis
CCTGCGTCTCGGCGACCGCGATCCCTCGGTCGCCGAGGTACGCGCCGCACTGATCTCTCTGTCGTTCCTGCCGGCCGCGCCGCGCCAGCAGGAAACGCCCGCGGCAGATCGGTTGCACATGGTGGGCACGGACCTGCCGCAACCGACCGAACCGCCGACCAGTGAACCGCCGAGCGGCGCACGGGCGGGAACAGCCGACGGGTCGACACCGGACGCAACGCTGTTCGATGTATCTCTGGACCAGGCCGTCCGGGCGTTCCAGCAGAGCCGAGGCCTGTCAGCGGACGGCATCGTCGGCCCGGACACCTTCCGCGCCCTTGAGGAGGCCCGTCGCAAACTGGGCGACCGCCTGCTCTTCCACAGCATCAACCATCCCTTTGTCGGGGACGACGTGGCGGCGCTGCAGGAACGGCTGTCGAACATGGGGTTCGACGTGGGAAGAACGGACGGTATCTTCGGCCCGCGGACGGAGGCGGCACTCAAGGACTTCCAGTACAACCGCGCTCTGGAGCCCGACGGTCGTTGCGGGCCGCTGACGCTGCGGGAGCTGAAGAAGCTCGAGCGCACAGTCGTCGGCGGTCGCCCGGACGTGCTGAGGGAATCGGTACGGCTGCTGCAGCGAGGTCCGTCCCTGCTCGGTGTCGTGGTCGCGATCGACCCTGGTCACGGCGGGGCCGACCCTGGAGTCACCGTCGGCGACCTGTGCGAGCGCGACCTCATCGCCGATCTCGCGTCACGGCTCGAGGCCCGTCTGCTGGCCTCCGGCCTGGAGGCATACCTTCTGCACGGTCCGCACGAGTCCCCGGAGGGTCGAGCGGGCGCACCGGGCGAACGAGATCGGCGCGGACCTGCTGGTGTCGTTGCACCTGGACGCCGGCAAATCGCCACAGGCCCAGGGAGTGTCGTCCTACTACTACGGCAACGCCCGCGGATCCTCTGCCGTGGGCGAGCGTCTCGCCACGCTCGTCCAGAAAGAACTCGTGTCACGGACGGACCTGGTCGACTGCCGGACCCACGCCAAGACGTGGGAGCTGCTCCGGCGGACGAGGATGCCGGCAATCCGGACGGATCTGGGATATCTGACGAACCCGCATGACGCCGCCGCACTCGGGTCGCCGGAGTTCCGGGCCACGGTCGCCGAGGCAATCCTTGCCGCGGTGCAGCGGCTGTTCCTGCCGCCGGACCTCGACCCACCGACCGGTCAGCTACGGGTACCGACTCTTGCTTCCCGCAAGGGCCTCTAGTGCGGTGACCACCTATGTCGGCCGGGTTCGCACAGCATGATTCTTGTGACC
>NZ_CAAAFT010000499.1:1441-13382 GCF_900634765.1 Candidatus Protofrankia californiensis
CCGACTCTTGCTTCCCGCAAGGGCCTCTAGTGCGGTGACCACCTATGTCGGCCGGGTTCGCACAGCATGATTCTTGTGACCTGGAGGCTGTTCCAGCGGCCTCAGAACCACAACGATCACAGCGCTGGCCGGAGAGACGGTGAAGGTATGTGGTCACAGCACTAGCGACCCGGAGACCGTCAGCCCCCGGCTTCCCAGATCCTGAGCCGCCGGGAAGCCGCCGGGAAGGCGGAGGAATCCACCCTCGACGAGGCGGGGGCGACTGCTGGGCGGATGGGGAGTCAGGGCGCGTGGACGGTCCCGGCGGCACTTCCGACCTGGCGAAGCATCCCCTCGGGCGCCATCGATCCCAGTAGTCGTTCCAGGGCCACCTCGACGTCCTCCCGCCAGCTCACGGTGTTCTTGACCTCGAGCCGCAGCCGTGGCCACCGATGGTGGGGCCGCACGGTCTTGAAGCCGACGGCGAGCAGATAGTCGGCAGGCACCACACACCGGGCACCTTCGCCTTTCAGGTCGCCGAACGCCTCGATGGCACGGAAGCCGCGCCGGAACACGTCCTTGGCGATCGCCTGGACGAGGATGCGTCCCAGGCCCTGTCCGGCGAAGTCGTCCAGGATCTTCACGGTCATGAGCAGGACGGCGTCCGGGCTGACGGGACTGGTCGGAAACGCGACCGACCGGGGCACATACGCCGACGGCGCGTACATCGCGAAACCGGCCGAGACACCGTCCACATATATGATCTTTCCGCAGCTTCCCCACTCGAGGAGAGTGGAGGACACCCACGCCTCTTTCTCCAGTTCGGTGCCCCCGGACTCCTCGGCTCGACTGCGAGCAACCGGATCAAGCTCCCAGAAGACGCATCGACGGCATCGCCCCGGTAGGTCGTCAATATTGTCAAGGGTGATGTTGGCGATGCGACGGCTCATAGTTCGACGTTCCACCCAGCCCGGGTCCCGGCAGCAACGACACCGCTGACATCTCTCACAGGGCCAGACTAGCTCGACTTCTCGGATCTTCGCCGGCGTGTCCCGGATCCGCCCGGCCATGTCGACTCCGCCAGCCGGCGGGCCCCCGGCAGTATGATCATGATTTTTCGCACTCGGGGTTCCTCCCGGATCCGATCTCCGGAAGCTGATCCGGGAGGTCCGAGAGGAGCAAGTCCCCGGGTCGCTGTAAGGTTCCACGTGAAACAGCGGTAATCGAACGAGGCGGTAGCCGCTGGACCGGAGGAAGCCGAAGGGTCCGTCCCAGCCTGGGACGCCGCTGAACAACGGCGTCCGATCAGCGATCCGGACTTCCTGCCGGGTCGGCTTCCCGAGCTGGGAGGTTCGCATCGACCGCCGGCCGGCAGGGGCGACAGGCTTGCTCTCGGTTCCGATCACCGTCGTGTACAGACCGCCCTTGGTCGGCAGGGCGACAGGAGGCCCGGATAGTGGTGTTCCATCCGGGCCGACGGCACGGGTCTCCGGCCGTTCTCATCCGGCCGTGGAAGCGGTTCCCGACGCCGTCATCACCGCGACGATCCGCTCCAGATCCTCAATGCTTCCGAACTCGACCGTAATCTTTCCTTTGCTCCGGCCCATGTCGACCTTCACTCGCGTGTCGAACTGGTCGGACAAGCGGGTCGCAAGCTTGTGGAGGGCCGGAGAGGTGACCCGCGGGCCGCGGGGAGGCGTCCGCCGTGGCCCTTCCTCGCCCATTGCCACGATCTCCTCGACAGCCCGAACGGACAGACCCTCGGCAACGATGCGGGTCGCGAGCCGGTCCTGCGCCTCGGGATCCTCCAGCGACAGCAGAGCCCGGGCATGGCCAGCGGAGAGCACCCCGGCTGCCACCCGTCGCTGCACGGCAGGCGGCAGACCCAGCAGTCGAATCATGTTGGTGACGTGGGATCGCGAGCGTCCGAGCTTCCCGGCGAGTTCCTCATGGGTGGCGCCGAAGTCGCGTAGGAGCTGCTCGTACGCGGCTGCCTCCTCCAGCGGATTGAGCTGTTGGCGGTGGAGGTTCTCCAGCAGGGCGTCCCGGAGCATGGCGTCGTCAGCGGTGTCCCGCACGATGGCGGGAATCTGGCTGAAGCCCGCGAGTCTGGACGCCCGCCAGCGCCGTTCACCCATGACCAGTTCGTAGCGTCCGGGCATGATCTCACGGACGACGATGGGCTGGAGCAGGCCGACTTCGCGCAGGCTTGCGGCTAGCTCCTCCAGGGCCTCCTCGTCGAAGTGTGTCCGCGGCTGGCGGGGATTCGGCGTCACCGAATCGACCGGGACCTCCCGGAAGATGGCGCCATGGACGGGCCCGGGCCCTGACGGCAGCCCGAAACCGTCGTTGACGTCCGCGACATCCATCGCGGTCGGAATCAACGCTCCCAGCCCTCGCCCCAGCCCACCCCGACGCGCAGTCACAGTCCCACCCCATTCGGCTCGAAGCCCCGCTCGGCGATTTCGCGCGCGGCAGCCAGGTAGGACAGCGACCCTCGTGAAGCAGGGTCGTAGGTCAGGACTGACCGGCCATAACTCGGCGCCTCGGCGATTCGCACATTACGCGGAATAGTCGTGCCCAGGACGCGGCTGCCGAAGTGCTCCTTGACCTCGTGTACGACCTGGTCTGCGAGCCGCGTTCGCGAGTCGTACATGGTCAGGATGATGGTGGACAACCGCAGTTCCGGATTGAGATGTGCTTGCACGAGTTCGACGTTACGCAGAAGCTGCCCCAGCCCCTCGAGCGCGTAGTACTCGCACTGGATGGGGATCAGGAGCTCCTTGGCGGCCACCAGAGCGTTGACGGTGAGGAGCCCAAGGCTCGGTGGGCAGTCCACCAGGATGTAGTCGACGTCCTGTCGCAGCCCGGTAATTGCCCGCCGCAACCGGGTTTCCCGCGCCACCACCGACACCAGCTCGATCTCCGCACCGGCAAGGTCGATCGTGGCCGGGGCGCAGTACAGCCCGTCAGCCTCGGATGACCTGACGATGACCTCGTCGAGCGGTCGATCCCCGAGGAGCACCTCGTAGATGGACGGGACACCGGAGCGGTGGTCGACCCCGAGCGCTGTCGACGCGTTGCCCTGCGGGTCCAGGTCGATGCACAGGACCCGACACCCGTGCATGGCCAGGGCCGTGGCGAGATTGACCGTCGTGGTGGTCTTCCCCACCCCGCCCTTCTGGTTCGCCACGGTGATGATGCGCCGTCGCGTAGGCCGGGGAAACGGCCGTCGTCGTTCCATTGTCAAGGCTTCCACTGCCGCTGCCGCCGCCGCTCCGATAGGGGTGGATGGATCATTGGTATCCAGCGGCGGGTCGGCGGGTTGAAGCCCGGTTTTCGCCACGCGCATGGATCTGTTGCTTCCCCCCGGCGCTGTTTCACGTGGAACGTGTGTGTCCACGTGCACGTTGCGCCTCCCGTCCTCGCCGTGCTTCACGCGTTTTCCCACTTCCCTGCCGGCGTTCAGGCTGTAGTAGGGCGTGGACTGCGCGCAATACGGTGGCCGGCTCCGCCACCCGTCCGACTCCGCATTTCACGACTTCCACATCGCGCCAGCCCTGGGCCTCCAGTTCACCTCGCGCGACCGACAACTCCTCGACAACACGCGAACCGCGCAGTGCAAGCATGACACCGCCCGGTTTCACCATTGGCACGAGCATCGCGCCCAACCGTCCCAGGGGCGCGAGGGCTCGTGCAACACAAACATCAAACGCGTGGCCCTCCACGGTAGCGGCGGCATCGGGCGCGCGTCCGCGAACCACCGTGACTCGCCCCTCAAGTCCGAGCCCGGACACTGCCTCGTGAAGAAACACGCAGCGGCGTTGCATCGGTTCGAGAAGGGTCACCCTCAGATCGGGACGAGCAAGGGCAAGCGGTATCCCGGGTAGCCCGGCTCCGCTACCCACGTCCACGACGGTCGCGGCGTGACCGACAACCTCTTCGACGACCGCGCTGTTGAGTAGGTGACGTTCCCAGAGCCGGTCGGCCTCGCGAGGACCGATCAGTCCGCGTTCGACGCCGGCGGTGGCAAGGAGGTCCGCGTAGACACAGGCAAGATCAAAACCATCCCCGAAAACTCCGGGGGCGACAGACGGAGGACCGTACACAGGCAGCATGCGACCAGCATGCTCGCCGATAAGATCTGGGGACCGTCCTGGTCGGGGAGCAGCCAGTCCTGCCCGGCCACCGCGGGACCGCCGTGACCTCCTGGTGCCCGGCGTCACCACAACGCCGGTGTCCGGCACCAGAACGAACGCCCGTTCGATTTTCCGGCAAAAACACAAGGCCGAACAGCGTCATGAAGAACATGTGAGCTATCCAGCCGCTGCCGTACATCGGCGTCAGAGCAACCAAGTGGACACCGGCGTACAGAACGTCATGCGGCTCTCGGCCACGCGATGCATCACAACCCACCGATCACCCGTGCCCGGACCGATCCAACGTCGTGACGGTGACCCAGCTGAAGCGTACAAGTGCTGTAAGTGACAAGATCAACCGGTATGGGTGGTATGGGGGATCCCTTGGAAAACGTGCCCACAGTGGATGGGCAGGACGAAGAATCGACGCCACAGCGGGACTTCTTCGTGTCCTACGCCAGGACCGATGGACGAAGATGCGCCTGACCGGTACCGGTGGTGGCTGTCATCATCGGACGTCAGTCCGGCCCGGAAGTCCGCTGTCCGAGCCGGTGGGCGTCAGACTGCCAGCACCGGCCGACCCCACAACGTCAGCTCGCGGGCAGGACAACCACCCGGCGCTGGGGCTCCTCACCCTCGGACTCGCTGACGACGCCGTCGATCGTCGCGATCAGGTCGTGGACGACCTTGCGCTCGAACGGCGTCATCGGCTTGAGCTTCTCCGGTCGAGCGGCCGACTTCACCCGCTCGGCAACGGCCGCGGCAAGGTCACGCAGCTCGGCCCGACGCCGCGCACGATGACCGCCGACATCGAGCATGAGCCGGCTGCGGACGCCGGTCTTCTGCAGCACCGCCAGCCGAGTGAGCTCCTGGAGCGCTTCCAGCGTTTCCCCCTGGGCACCCACGAGGAGGTCGAGTCCGTCCCCGACGACCGCGACGACAGCCCGCTCTCCCTCGACGTCCAGGTCGAGGTCGCCGTCCATGTCGACGATGTCGAGCAGCGCCTCCAGATAGTCGGCTGCGATCTCCCCTTCCTGCTCCAGGTCGGCGATCCGTCGCCGGCTGCTCGCCACCGCCGAGGCAGGGCTGTGGTCCCGATCCGGCCGGACCGACTCCGGCCCGTCCGGGTCCGGCTGGGAGGTGGCCGGCGCGGACGGGCCGCCGGCCTGTTCGACCTCGGCGACCTCGATGTCGGCGGCCAGGTCAGGTGCGGAACCGGTCATCGGAACAGCTCCTTCAAGGGGGGGCGTCTGCGGATCGCAAGTCGGGCGGGCTCGGACCCGGTCACGGCAGGGGTGGTCACCGCCGGCCTCCGGGTCGTCCGCCCTTGCCACGCCGCTTGGCGGGCCGGGAACCACCCGGAGGCCGGCGGGCGCCCGCCGTGGCGTGGGGCTTTCCCGCACCCGCCTGAGCTTCGTCGCCGGACGGGGTCCGCTTGTCCTGGGTGGACCCGTTCTGCGCCTGCACCGGCTGCGGTGACACCTCGCCGGTGGCGACCTCGCCGGCCTTCGAAGCATCGGATGCCTTCGACGGCTGCGAAGGCTGTGCCGGCTGCGAGGACTGCGAGTTGCCTCGGGGAGAGCGGGTTCCCGGCGGAGCCTTGCTCACCGCCCTGTTGGAGTTCACCGCCTTGTCGGTGCCGTTCACCGTCTTGTCGGGCAGTACGGCGGACGATCCTGTGGACGGCGCGGTTACCCCTGGCGCCGGCCGGTTCTTGGCCTTGGCGGTGGGACGGGCGCCGGGTGCCGGGCGGGTCGGCGCCGGCTGCGGCGCCTTGTTCTTCGTCCCGGTTGCGGCCGCCGACCGGGTACTCGGCACACGTCCGCCGGCACCCTGCACAGACAGCGGTGGCATCTTTTTGATCACGAAGAACTGCTGGCCCATGCTCCACAGGTTGGTGGTCAGCCAGTACAGCAGGACCGCGATCGGGAACTGGAAGCCGAACACCGCGAGCATCACCGGGGATCCGTAGAGCAGGACCTTCTGCACGATTGCCTGCTGCGGGTCGACCGGCCCGGTCCGCGCCATGATCTGTCTTTGGGTGAGGAACGTCGTCGTACCCATCAGGACGATCAGCGCGACAGCGAAAATCTTGACGTTCGTCCCGTTCGCCTGGACGAACTCCAGGAAGCTGGACGACGAGGTGAACGAGGTGGACAACGAGACACCGAGCAGCTTGGCCTCGGCGATCTGCTGCACCTGCTGAGCGGTCAACCCGACCCGTGGTGCCCACTCCAGCACGCCACCCGGCCGGTCAACCGGCTTGAGATGGCTGAAGACATGGAACAGCGCGATGAACAGGGGGATCTGCAGCAGGATCGGCAGGCACCCGAGCAGCGGGTTGCCGTGCTCCTTCTGCAACGCCATGATCTCGGCGTTCATCCGCTGCCTGTCGTGGCCGTGCTTGTCCTTGATCTCCTTGATCTTCGGCTGCATCAGCTGCATCGTCCGCTGGGACTTCACCTGCTTGACGAACAGCGGAAAGATCACGATTCGGACACAGATCACCAGCAGGACGACCGACAGTGCCCACGCGAAGAAGCTGTCGCGGCCGAAGATCGGCCCGAAGCCCTTGTGGAAGAAGACGATCGCGTTCGCCGCGAGATGGTAGAGGGGATCCAGCACTGGTTCGTCTCCTTAAGCCCTCGTGCCACAGCGGGACGCGGTCGGCTTGGGCGGGTTCGGCTGCGGGTCCAGCCCTTGGTCCGGCCACGGATTCGCGCCCTGTTCGCCCTGTTCACCGGCTGGCACGCCAAGCCGCCCGTGATCAGGCGAGGTGCTGGCACGCACCGGCACCGGGTCGTAGCCGCCGGCCGACAGCGGCTGGCAGCGCAGCAGCCGGCGAGCCGCCAGCAGACCACCACGGACTCCGCCGTAACGACGCACCGCTTCGAGCCCATATGCGCTGCAGGACGGCTCGAACCGGCAGACCCCCGCGTTACGCGCGGACCAGGCGGCCCGATAGAAAACAATGATCATGCGTAACGCCCAGGCAAGGGGACTGCGTACCGCGCCGTCCCGGCTGCGAGACATCCGTGGGGCGAGCCCTGCGGCCAGACGGGTGGTGGCGAGCAGGTCGATCACGATGACCAGGCCCGCGGCCAGCAGAACGCCACCGCGGCTCATCGTGGCTGCCGGCCCGCGGTGCTGGCGGTGCCGATGACGCCGGTGGGTCCCGCGACCGGGGCGAGCCGGGCAGAGCGGTTGTGCAGGCCTCGGTCGAGAGCTCGCCCCAGCTCGTCCGAGGACGCGGTGGCGCCCTCCGGTAAGGCCCGCACAATCATGAGCGTCCCGGCGGGGATGCGGTCGAGGCGGGCACGCACCTGCTCCCGAAGCCGTCTGCGGACGCGGTTGCGCACGACCGCGTTGCCCACCTTGCGTCCCACGACAAAACCGACCCGTGGCGCAGGGGCGACGGTTGGTTCCGGCGCGCCATCCACGGTCTGGTTATCCACAACCAGGCTGTGGATAACCAGTGGACCGCTGCGGGTCCGGCGTCCAGCGCGACCGACCTGGGCGTGCTCGGCCCTGGTCCGGACGCGGTTCCGAACGGGCAGCATGACGCGGGAGGGATCGGGTGCGCGAGCGGATCTCAGGCGGACAGCTCGCTGCGACCCTTGCGACGACGGGCCGAGAGCACGGCACGACCGGCGCGGGTCCGCATCCGGAGCCGGAAACCATGCGTCTTGGCACGCCGACGGTTGTTCGGCTGGAAGGTGCGCTTGCTCACAGAGGACTCCGGACGCCAGACGGGCAAAGGACAACGATAGCGACGGAAACGGTACAGAACGCAGTGGAGACACACACCGAACAGCGCGCTGTCGCCGCAACCCGACGCTTGAGACTATCAAGCCCCGCCGCACCGGGGCGGGCCGGCAGCGGGCCGGCAGCGGGCCGGCAGATGCCAGCCGGCCGCGGGGGACCCGCGGGGGACATTGGGGGCGGCGCAGGAGCGGCTCGACCGGTGCGGTGTCATGGTCGTACACAGCTTGTGGACGACCATGTGGAGAACTGACCCCGCCAGGGCCGGCCGCAGCCGTCCGTCCCTGCCCGTCCACCCGTCCGACGCCTCCGGAGGAGCCTGCCTCGTGACAGACCTTAGCGCCGACCCCTTCGCCGGCATGTCAGGCAGGGTGCCTGTCGAGGAACCGGATCTGTCCGCCGTGTGGGAACAGGCCGTTGCCGGAGTCGCGGACGGCACCCTGTCGGCCCAGCAGCGGGCGTGGCTGCGCCTGACCCGCCCACTCGGCCTCGTCCAGGACACGGCGCTGCTCGCGGCGCCGAACGAGTTCACCAAGGACCTGCTCGACTCACGCCTCCGGCCATTTCTGTCCACAGCTTTGTCCACAGCCTATGGACGAGAGATCCGGGTGGCGGTCACCGTCGAGCACCTGCCGGATCCGGAGCCGATGACCGGACCGATCAGCCTTCCGGTGTCGGCGCCCACCGCGTCCGCGCCGTCTGCCGCGTCCGAGGCCCGGATCACACCGGGCCTCGGACGCGATCCGGCGCCCCGGTCCTACGAGCCGGCCCGGCTGAACCCCCGCTACGTGTTCGAAACGTTCGTCATCGGTGACAGCAACCGGTTCCCGCACGCGGCTGCGGTGGCTGTCGCCGAGGCGCCCGCAAAGGCCTACAACCCGCTGTTCATCTACGGGGACTCCGGGCTCGGCAAGACCCACCTGCTGCACGCGATCGGTCATTACACACTGAAGCTGTACCCCGAGTCACGGGTGAAGTACGTCAGCTCGGAGGAATTCACCAACGACTTCATCAACTCGATCCGGGACGACCGGCAGCAGGCGTTCCAACGTCGCTACCGGGACGCCGACGTGCTCCTGGTCGACGACATCCAGTTCCTGGAGAACAAGGAACGGACCCAGGAGGAGTTCTTCCACACCTTCAACGTCCTGCACGACACCGAGAAGCAGATCATCATCACCTCCGACCGGTCCCCCAAGCAGCTGTCCGCCCTGGAGGACCGGCTGCGCAGCCGGTTCGAGTGGGGTCTGATCACCGATGTCACCCCGCCCGACCTGGAGACCAGGATCGCGATCCTGTCGAAGAAGGCTGCGACCGAGCGGCTGCCGGTTCCCGGCGACGTGCTGGAGTACATCGCGACCCACATCGAGCGCAACATCCGTGAGCTGGAGGGCGCGCTGATCCGGGTGGCGGCGTTCGCGAGCCTGAACAAGTCGCACGTCGACCGGACGCTGGCCGAGATCGTCCTGCGGGACCTGATCCCGGACGCGGCCGACCCGGAGATCACCGCAGCAGCGATCATGAATGCGACCGCGACCTACTTCGGCGTGTCCATGGAGGATCTGTGCGGCACGTCCCGCAGCCGGGTGTTGGTCACCGCCCGGCAGATCGCCATGTACCTGTGCAGGGAGCTGACCGACTTGTCATTGCCGAAGATCGGCCAGCACTTCGGTGGACGGGATCACACCACGGTGATGCACGCCGACCGGAAGATCCGGGGACTGATGGCCGAACGCCGGGCGATCTACAACCAGGTCACGGAACTGACCAACCGCATCCGGGCTCAGACCCGTCAGGCATAGACGGGGCAGATCGGGGGTAGAGACGGTGCGGCAGCAGCCGGATCCGCTCCCACGTGCCTGTGGAGTCTTGTGCACAGCTTGTGGAAAACTCTGTGGAATCCGTGGGCGGTCGCCCGTTCGGTCTGTGCGTAACCGGGGACAGGCTGTGCGGAAACTGTGTACAGCCAGGGGACAGACTGCGCACAACCGGGGACGAGCAGGGGACAAGCAGACCGGCGGTGGAAATCCACAGGAGCTGGGCACAGCGGTTTCCACAGCATCCGCACCGTCCGGTTAGGCCCTTGAGCTGCGAAAACACGGGTTGTCCCCAGTATCCACCGGCCCTACTGATACGACGAACTAGATCATTTTTTAGAGAACACATCCACAAGAAGTTGGGCCTGGGGACAACGCCTCATGATCGGAACCGGATTGCCATCCGGGAGTTCGTCACATACGGGAGGCTGCCGGCTGCGATTCCGGGCCCTGCCGCGAGCCTCGAACCGACGCCTGCGATGCTGGAACGCCTCACCGGATGCGGGCGGCACGACAACGGTCGAGTCTGTGAACGTGTTCGCAGACCGCTGGCGGCATCCCGGCGGGACTCGTGCCTGTCACAGCGCAACCGACGTGACAGGTCACTGTGGTCACGAGGACGAACGGTTCAGAAGGGCGAATCATGAGGTTCCGGGTTGAACGGGATGACTTCACCGATGCCGTGGCGTGGACGGCGCGCACACTGCCGACCCGTGCGACCTCCCAGCTTCAGGTCCTTGCCGGCCTTATGCTGGACGCGACCGGCCCGTCACTGACGGTCGCAGCCTTCGATTACGAGGTCGCCGCCCAGTCCGGAGTGGACGCGACAATCGAGGAAGAGGGCCGGGCCTTGGTCTCCGGCAAGCTTCTCGCCGAGATCACCAGAGCCCTTCCGTCGGCGCCGGTCGACCTGTACACCGATGGCGCGCGCGTGGTCCTCACCTGTGGTAACGCACGTTTCACCCTGCCGACCATGTCGGTGGACGATTATCCGGCGCTGCCGCCGATGCCGCTGGTCACCGGCCACATCGAGGGCGCGGCGTTCGCCGGGGCAGTGTCCCAGGTCGCCGTCGCCGCGGGCAAAGACGACACCCTGCCCGTGCTCACCGGCGTGCGGGTCGAGATCGATGGCGACGTACTCACCCTTGCCGCTACCGATCGTTACCGACTGGCGGTCCGGAAGCTGAAATGGCGGCCGGCGACCGAGACGGCCGACGGCGTGGCCATGGTGCCGGCGCGTACGCTGAGCGAGACAGCGAAGTCACTGTCAGGGACCGGCGTGGAGGTGGCGATCTCGCTCGGCTCAGGTCCCTCCGGGGAGGCGCTGGCCGGTTTCTCCGGTGGTGGCCGCCAGACCACCACCCGTCTGGTGGACGGTTCGTTCCCTCCCTACCAGCGGTTGCTACCCGACAGCTCACCACTGACCGCCCAGGTCGAGATCTCCCCGTTCGCCGAGGCCGTGAAACGCGTCGCACTGGTCGCCGCCCGCACCGCCCCGGTCCAGCTGGGCTTCTCTGCGGATCATCTGGTCCTGGAGGCCGGTGTCGGTGGTGAGGCCCAGGCCCAGGAGACGTTGCCGATCGCCTACGACGGGCCGCAGCTGTCGATCGCCTTCAACCCGGCATACCTGCTGGACGGTCTGGGCGCGCTGGAATCCGATGTCGTCCACATCGGGTTCGCCAGTGCCGACGACGCGGACGAGGCGTCCAAGAAGCCCGCGATCCTCACCGGCAAGGCGCCTGACGACGGCGAGGTCCCCGACTACCGGTACCTGCTCATGCCGATCCGGCTGTCCGGGTGACGTGCATCTCACCCACCTGTCGCTGGTGGACTTCCGGTCCTATCCGGCGCTGGACCTCCTGCTTGCTCCCGGGGTGAACACGTTCGTCGGGTCCAACGGGCAGGGCAAGACCAACCTGCTGGAGGCCGTCGGCTACCTGGCGACACTTGGCAGTCACCGGGTAGCCGCGGACGTCCCTCTGATCCGTGAGGGTGCCACGAGCGCCGCGCTGCGCGCCCGGATCGTACGGGGCGACCGCGCGGCACTGGTCGAAATCGAGATCATCCCGGGTCGGGCGAACCGCGCCCGGCTCAACCGCGCTCCCCTCGCCCGGCCTCACGACGTCCTCGGTCTTCTGGTCATGGTGTTCTTCGCCCCGGAGGACCTGGCGCTGGTCAAGGGTGATCCGGCCGGACGCCGGCGATTCCTCGACGATCTTCTGGTGGCCCGCACGCCTCGCCTCG
>NZ_CAAAFT010000500.1:0-2982 GCF_900634765.1 Candidatus Protofrankia californiensis
GTCCTGGAGGAGGCGATGCTCGCCGAGCTCGCCGCGGCCCGCCAGCAGGAGATCGAACGGGGAGTGACCCTGGTCGGCCCGCACCGCGACGAACTGCTGCTGTCGATCAATGGGCGGCCGGCGCGCGGGTATGCCAGCCACGGCGAGTCGTGGTCGCTCGCTCTCGCGCTCAAACTGGCGTCGTTCGAACTGCTACAGGACGATCAGCGCGAACCGGTGCTGCTGCTGGACGACGTGTTTGCCGAACTCGACGCGAACCGCCGCGCCCGGCTGGCGGAGCTGGTCTCGTCGGCCGAGCAGGTTCTGGTGACCGCCGCGGTCGAGGCGGACGTGCCCGCCGCACTGGCCGGGGCACGGTTCAAGGTCGCGGACGGGCAGGTGAGCCGTGTCGGATGACGCTGTGGCCGACGGTGAGCCGGCGGCCGGCGGACGCGGGTCAGCCACCGGTGGACGCGGGCCGGTTTCCGGCGGACATCAGCCGCTGCCCGGTGGACGTGGACAGCCGCCCGGCGACGAGCCCGTGCGCGGGGCCGACCTCGCCCGCATCATCCTGGCGCGGGCGAAGGAGGACGCGCGGGCCAGGGCGTCCGGTCGGGGTGGCGGGCGTGCGGGCAACGGCAGTGGCGTGGGACGGCGCGACGGGTCGGTCGGGCCGGCCGGCGGCGGTGGCGGTCGGCCCGACCCGTCGCGGCAGCCGGCACGCCGCCCGCGGATGCCCGGGATGGCCGCGCCCGGGCGGGAGTGGGCCGAGCCGGTCGCGCTGAGCACCGCGGTGCAGCGGATGCTCGCCGAACGCGGCTGGCGGGACCGGGCGACGGACGCCTCGGTGCTGGCCCGTTGGGAGGTCCTGGTCGGTCCGAATATCTCCACACGCTGCCATCCGGTTTCCCTGCGTGACGGCGAGCTGGAGCTCGCCGCCGAGTCGACGGCCTGGGCAACGCAGCTGCGGCTGCTCTCCCGACAGATCCTGACCACCCTGCGCGCGGAACTGGGGCCGGATGTCGTGCGCAGGATCGTGGTCCGGGGGCCGACCGCGCCGAGCTGGCGGCACGGCCCGCTGCAGGCACCCGGCGGACGCGGTCCCCGCGACACGTACGGTTGATCCGGCAGGAACCCCGAGCGCGAAAAATCATGATCGCGCTGCCTGTGGCCATTGGGCAGGTCAGGCCGGTCGTGGGTGCCCGGCCTGTGGAGCGCGTCACCTGTGGACAATGGCAACTCAGGCGGCAGCCCCAGGCTGCCGGTGGCGCCGGAAACGACCATCGTGCCGTCGCCGGTTCGGTGCCCGGCACGATGCCGCCTCCGGCCGGACGCCGGCGGCGCCCCGCATACGGCAGGCTCCCCGGGGGCCCGCCCCCGTACGCAGGGGTCCCCGGATTGCCTGGAGGCGCCATCCGGGGACCCCTGCGTACGGGGGTTCGACGGAAAGCTGTTCGGGACGCTGCGCCGATGCCAGGGGCCACCCCGCGTCCTTCTGGCCGAGGTGCCAGGTAGACTCAGGAGACGCTTCTCGCGTTGTTCGCAGTTGAGGACGAGGGGACATACCGCGTGGCCTACGATGCAAGTTCGATCAAGGTTCTTGAGGGTCTCGACGCGGTTCGCAAGCGTCCGGGTATGTACATCGGCTCCACCGGCGAGCGCGGTCTTCATCATCTCGTCTACGAGGTTGTGGACAACGCTGTGGACGAAGCGCTTGCCGGCTACTGCGACACGATCGGTGTGACGCTGCTCGCCGACGGCGGTGTCCGGGTCTCCGACAACGGCCGTGGCATTCCGGTGGGTGAGCATCCGACGGAGAAGCGCCCGGCGGTCGAGGTCGTACTGACCACGTTGCACGCCGGTGGGAAGTTCGACGGCAAGTCCTACGCGGTGTCCGGCGGCCTGCACGGGGTCGGCGTGAGCGTGGTGAACGCGCTGTCCACCCGCCTCGAGGTCGAGATCCGGCGCGAGGGCTTCACCTGGTTCCAGCCGTACGCGAACACGCGTCCGGCCGCGCCGCTGGCCAAGGGTGCTCCCACGAAGAAGACCGGTACGACCGTCACCTTCTGGGCCGACGACTCGATCTTCGAGACGACCGAGTACAAGTACGAAACCCTCACCCGCCGGCTGCAGGAGATGGCGTTCCTGAACAAGGGGCTGACGATCAGCCTGCGGGACGAGCGTCCCGAGGAACCCCTTGAGGTCACCTACTGCTACGCGGGCGGGCTCGTCGACTTCGTCGAGCACCTCAACGCCAGCAAGGACCCGATCCACAAGACCGTCATCTCGTTGGATTCCAAGGGCACCGGCATCGAGGCCGAGCTCGCCATGCAGTGGAACGCCGGTTACAACGAGTCGGTCTACACGTTCGCCAACACCATCAACACCCACGAGGGCGGCACCCACGAGGAGGGCTTCCGCGCGGCGCTGACCAGCGCGGTGAACGCCTACGCCAAGGATCAGAACCTGCTCAAGCCCCCGAAGGCCAACGGCAAGAACCCTGACGAGCGCCTCGCCGGTGACGACATCCGCGAGGGCCTGACGGCGATCATCTCGGTGAAGCTGGCGCAGCCGCAGTTCGAGGGTCAGACCAAGACCAAGCTCGGCAACAGTGAGGCCAAGCGGTTCGTCCAGGAGATGTGTTACTCGGCGCTGAAGGACTGGCTTGAGGCCAACCGTGTCGAGGCTCGGGCGATCGTCAGCAAGGCCTTGGACGCCCAGCGGGCCCGTATCGCCGCTCGGGCCGCCCGCGATCTGACCCGTCGTAAGGGTCTGCTCGGAGGGACGGGCCTGCCCGGCAAGCTCGCCGACTGCCAGTTCACCGACCCGGAGCGTTGCGAGCTCTACATCGTCGAGGGCGATTCGGCGGGTGGCTCGGCCAAGGGCGGCCGGGACTCGAAGTTCCAGGCGATCCTCCCACTGCGGGGGAAGATCCTGAACGTGGAGAAGGCCCGGATCGACCGGGTGCTGAAGAACACCGAGGTCCAGGCGCTGATCCAGGCG
>NZ_CAAAFT010000501.1:0-5061 GCF_900634765.1 Candidatus Protofrankia californiensis
GATCGAACACGGCATCGAGGCCGGGCGCAAACTGCCCAGGGACGCGATCCAGCGCTTCAAGGGTCTCGGCGAGATGAACGCCACCGAACTGTGGGACACCACCATGGACCCCGACCGCCGCATCCTGCTGCAGGTGACCCTGGACGACGCCGCCGTGGCGGACGAGTTGTTCTCCGTCCTGATGGGCGAGGACGTCGACGCCCGGCGCTCCTTCATCCAGCGCAATGCCAAGGACGTCCGTTTCCTCGACATCTGATCACCCGATGACATCTGATCACCCGATGGACTCGGATCGGGATATCCGGTTCCGGACAGTTTGTACCGCACACGGCTGACCACCCTCACCATCCCTGTATGGAAGGACCCGCGTGACCGACGTACTACCCCCGCCGCCCGGCGACCGGGTCGAGCCCATCGGCATCGAAGTCGAGATGCAGCGGTCCTACCTCGACTACGCCATGTCGGTCATCGTCGGCCGGGCGCTGCCGGAGGTCCGTGACGGCCTCAAGCCGGTGCACCGCCGCGTCCTGTACGCAATGTACGACGGTGGTTACCGTCCGGACCGCGGTTACTTCAAGTGTTCGCGCGTCGTCGGTGACGTCATGGGTAACTACCACCCGCACGGCGACTCGGCAATCTACGACACCCTGGTGCGCCTCGCTCAACCCTGGTCGCTGCGCTACCCGCTGGTCGACGGTAACGGCAACTTCGGCTCCCCGGGCAACGACCCGCCGGCCGCCATGCGGTACACCGAGTCACGGCTGGCGCCGCTGGCCATGGAGATGCTGCGCGACATCGACCAGGACACGGTCGACTTCGCCCCGAACTACGACGGCCGCTCGCAGGAGCCGACGATCCTGCCCAGCCGCTTCCCGAACCTGCTGGTCAACGGTGCCGGCGGCATCGCCGTCGGCATGGCCACCAACATCCCCCCGCACAATCTACGGGAGGTCGCCGACGGCGTGAAGTGGTTCCTGGCGCATCCGGACGCCAGCGACTCCGAGCTGCTGGAGGCCCTGCTTGAGATGATCAAGGGGCCGGACTTTCCCACCTCCGGCCTCATCGTCGGCCGCCAGGGCATAGAGGACGCCTACCGCACCGGCCGCGGCAGCATCCGCATGCGGGCCGTCGTGCAGGTCGAGGAGAACAAGGGTCGTACCCAGCTCGTCGTCACCGAGCTGCCGTACCAGGTCAACCCCGACAACCTCGCGGAGAAGATCGCCGAACTGGTCCGGGACAACCGCATCAGCGGGATCTCCGACATCCGGGACGAGACCTCCGCGCGTACCGGCCAGCGCCTGATCATCGACCTCAAGCGGGACGCGGTCGCGAAGGTCGTCCTGAACAACCTGTACAAGCACACCCAGCTGCAGGACACCTTCGGCGTGAACATGCTGGCGATCGTCGACGGGGTGCCGCGCACCCTACGGCTGGACCAGATGGTGCGGTACTACGTCGACCACCAGGTGGACGTGATCGTCCGTCGGACCCGCTACCAGCTGCGCAAGGCCCGCGAGCGCCTGCACGTGCTCGAGGGCCTGCTGATCGCCCTCGATCACCTGGACGAAGTGATCAACCTTATCCGTAACGCCGAGTCGGCGGACGCCGCGCGCGGACAGCTGATGGACCGGTTCTCCCTGTCGGAGATCCAGGCGGTCGCCATCCTGGACATGCAGCTGCGCCGGCTTGCCGCGCTCGAGCGTCAGAAGATCATCGACGAGGCGGCCGAGCTGAGGGCGAAGATCTCCGAACTCGAGGCGATCCTCGCCTCACCGGCCCGCCAGCGGGAGATCATCGGCGAGGAGCTCACCGAGATCGTCGACCGGTTCGGCGACGAGCGGCGGACCAGGCTCATCCCGTTCGAGGGCGACATGTCCGTCGAGGATCTCATCGCGCGCGAGGACGTCGTCGTCACCGTCACCCGCGGCGGCTACGCCAAGCGGACCAAGACCGACCTGTACCGCTCACAGCGCCGGGGTGGCAAGGGCGTCCAGGGCGCGGCCCTGCGCGAGGACGACATAGTCGAGCACTTCTTCGTCACCACCACCCATCACTGGCTGTTGTTCTTCACCAACAAGGGGCGGGTGTACCGGGCCAAGGCGCACGAGCTGCCAGAGCAGGCCCGCACCGCCAAGGGCCAGCACGTGGCGAACATCCTCGCGTTCGGCCAGGACGAGCGCATCGCCGAAGTCATGGCGATCAAGGATTACCAGGCGGCCCCGTACCTGGTGCTCGCGACCAGGCGTGGGCTGTGCAAGAAGACCGCGCTGGCCGAGTTCGACTCGAACCGCTCCGGCGGGCTCGTCGCGATCAACCTGCGCGACGACGACGAGCTCATCGCGGCCCGGCTCGTGTCCGCGGGCGACGACCTGCTGCTGGTCAGCCGGCAGGCCCAGTCCATCCGCTTCCACGCCGACGACGAGCAACTGCGCCCAATGGGGCGTGCCACCTCCGGCGTCATCGGGATGCGTTTCGACACCGACGACGAGCTGCTCGCGATGGAGGTCGTCCCGCCGGACTCGGATGCGAACCTGCTCGTCGCCACCAGCGGCGGGTACGCCAAGCGGACATCTCTGGGCGAGTATCCGGTGCAGGGCCGGGGCGGCAAGGGCGTCCTCACCGCGAAGATCGTCTCTACCCGCGGCGGCCTGGTCGGCGCCCTCGTGGTCGGTCCGGACGACCAGCTCTACGCGATCACGTCCAACGGCGGTGTGCTGCGGACCGTCGCGCGTGACGTCCGCCGGGCCCAGCGGCAGACCATGGGGGTCCGTCTCATCGATCTTGAAACCGGCGTACAGGTCGTCGGAGTGGCGCGTAATGCCGATGCGGAAGACAGCGCAAACGATGGTTCGACAGCCGGCCCCGGCGGGGGAGACCCGGCCTGAGGACGGATGACGGGCCGGGCGGCAAGGCGGGAGAAGGACCGTGAGCGACAGCGATGACGACCGGACCACCCGGTCACCGGTCTTCCGTGGATCTTCCCTGCCACGGTCGGAGCAGCAGCCCGAACGGGTCGGGGAACCCTGGAACGAACAGCGTGCCGCGCCGGGCCAGGCCCGTTCCGGCCCGGCAGCCCCGGAGTCAGGGTCGCCCCCGGGTTCGGGGTCCGGTGCGCATGACGACGGGACGCAGGTGCAGAAGGCATCGTCGGTGATCCGGGACCTGCGGATGCCACGGGAGGCCCGTGGTAGCCACGATGCCGGGGCTGCGCAGCGGGTGCCTCCTGGCTCATCGGCGCGCCCGCCCCGCCGGGCGGCCACCGCGAAGCCGGATTCCGCCTCCCCGGCCGCATCCGGCACCAGCCCCCGTCGCAGCGGCGCGCAGGGCGCTCCGCCTGGTCGAGCGGATGGGAGCAGATCGGCCACGGGCCCGGATGCCTCCCCCGATCGCCAGAGCCCGGCGAGGCCCTTCGTCTCCTCAACACCCTCAGCCCCGACCGCTTCGGCGGCCCCGACGTCTGCGGCCCCGCCGCCTTCGGCCTCGGCGGCCGGTGCGAGCCCGGGATCGGCCGCCACCGGCTCGGGGCGTCCGGCCGGGCGTTCCTCGAACGCGTCGGGTCGGAAGGCGCCGCGTCTGACCGTGGCCGGTGGTGCTGCCGGCGGCGTCGAGACGGATGCCGCCGGGGCAGTGCCTGCATCGACGTCTACTTCGACGTCCGCAAGCGGGAGACCTCGGTCTGATTCGGACACGATCTCGTTGCGTCGACCCATGAAGAAATCCGGCAGTTCGGCCGGTACCGGTGGACCGGCGGTTGCCAGTTCGGCGACCGGCAGCCCGGTCACGCGCGGCGCGCCGGGCGGGGATGCTGGCAGTGTGGGACAGTCGAAACGTGGACCGGCGGCCGGGGCGGCGCAGGCTCCGGAGACGGACGCCTTCAAACGGTTGGACGGTGAATATCCGCGCAGTGACGATCGAGCCGCGTCCACACCGCCCGATCGTCGCTCCCCGGAGGGCCCCACACCGCGGGGCAAGGCCGCAGCTACGCGGGAAGCCCTTGTGAATCGGTCGACCGAACCTCCCGTCGAAGCTGGTACGTCCCAGATCCCGGTACGGGCACGAGGCGTGAAGGACCCGGACACCGGGCCGAGGACAGGAACTGCGACCGGACCGTCCGTGGTGCGCACACCCGGACAGGGCCGGCGAGCCCGGCTGCGCGTCACCCGGGTCAATCCGCTGTCGGTGGCACAGCTGACGTTCGCGTTCTCCCTGTGCGTGTTCGTCGTGCTGATGATCGCCGCCGCCGTGCTGTGGTTCGTGCTGAACTCGATCGGGGTGTTCGACAGCGTCGTGGATGCGGCGGACACGCTCACCGACGGCAGCAACGGCGGGGTGCGCACCTGGCTGTCGTTCACGCGGGCCATGGAAATCGGGCTGCTCATCGGCGCAATCAACGTGATCCTGATGACGGCGCTGGCGACCCTGGGCGCGTTGCTGTACAACTTGTGTACCGAGATGGTCGGCGGCATCGAGGTCACCTTGGGTGATCAGTAGCGACGCATGAACCCACGGCGGGCTTCCCGCCAGGTGCCGCGCTGAACATCCCGCGCATCCGGTACTGTGGAGCCCGGCAAGGACCTGTAGCTCAGTCGGTTAGAGCGCTTCCCTGATAAGGAAGAGGTCGGAGGTTCAAGTCCTCCCAGGTCCACGCGCCGGCTTCGCCTGCTCGCTGAACTACGTTCAGCTTTGCCGGGGGTCGTAATGTCTGCCCGGGGGGCCGAGCCCCCCGGACCCCCCACGGTCCTATGGCGGGGGGCGCCCCGGGGCTCTCCGATGCTGAGCTTCGCTTGGCCGGCTTGCCGATCTGGGGTCGGCTTCGCTGGGGACCGCGATGTCTGCCCGGGGGGCCGAGCTCCCCGGAGCCCTCCGTTCCTATGGTGGGTTCTATGGGTGGTGGGGGTCGCCGGGTTTCGGTGCTGAGTTGTGGCTGCGATCTGTCAGGGTGGGTCATGCGCCCCAGGTCACGGCAAACCAGAGGTCGTCGAACCGGTTGCCGTCGAAGAACCAGGCCAGCGAACCCGAGTCGGCGGCGGCGGGCAGGTTGTCAGCAGGGAAGGCGCCGCG